>JBAUWM010000287.1:0-21343 GCA_049583775.1 Nocardioides sp. | reverse complement strand
GCCATACCCTGAGCCCATGGGACTGTTCACGCCGTTGGCCATCAAGATCGGCGCCATCTCGTGGATGCCGAAACTGCTCCCCCAAGTGGTCTGGTTCGACACTCGACTGCAGCGGCTGACCCGGGGCCGCACGACGGTTCTCGACATCGCTGGCCTGCCCAACTTGGCGCTGACGGTGCCTGGTCGCAAGAGCGGCGTGCCCCGCACGACACCCCTGCTTTGCGTGCCTCATGAAGGTGGCTGGCTGATCGCCGGGTCGTACTTCGGCGGCCCGAACGTGCCCCTCTGGGTGGGCAACCTGCGCGCCACCAGCACTGCCTCGATCCGCTTCGACGGCGTCGAGCACACCGTCACCTGGCGGGAGATCGAGCCGGGCCCAGAGCGAGACCGGGTGTGGCAAGTCATGCTGCGCACCTGGCCCAACTTCGCCAAGTACGAGGAGCGCACCACCCGGGTGATTCCGGTCTTCTGGCTCAGCGCGGTCTAAACCCTCAGCTCGCCGGTGTTGAACGGCGAGTTCTTGCGGGCAAGCAGGTCGAAACGCTCCTTGGCCGAGAGCGCCTCGACGAGCTCGACGACGTCCATCGGGAAGCCCTCGACCTCGGTGGCGCCCGCGAGCGGCACCACCGTGTGGACGACCTGGTCGTCGTAAACGTGCAGCATCGTGAACGCGGTGTGGCCGTCGACGCCCGAGATGAAGCGGTCGATCGGCGCCGGGTCGGAGGTGTAGCAGGACGCGGACGCCACCGAGACCGGGATGCCAGCGAAGGTCGACCACGAGGTGAAGTGGAAGTGGCCACCGATGATGGCCCGCACGTCGGTCCCTCGGACGACGTCGGCCAAGAGGTGCTGATCGGCGAGCTCGATCACCTCGGCGGCGCGCAACATCGGCACCGGGATCGGCGGATGGTGCATCGCGAGCACCGTGCCGTGCTCGGCCGGCGTGGCCAACAGGTCAGCCAGCCAAGCGAGCTGATCGCCGTCGAGGTCGCCGTGGTGGTAGCCCGGAACACTGGTGTCGAGGGCGATCACCCGCAGACCTGCCACGTCGTAGACACGGTCTTGCGGCTCGTCGCTCACCGCCCCGAACAGCCCTGCGGAGTACGGTGCCCGCTCGTCGTGGTTGCCCATCGTCCACACCACCTGGGCTCCGAGATCGGCAGCCACCGGCTCCACGAGCTCGCGGAGGCGGGCATAGGCGGCCGGCTCGGCCCGGTCTGCCAGGTCACCGGTGAACACCAGCACGTCGGGGCGCGGCTGCACGTTCCGCAGCCGAGCCAGTGCCAGCCGCAGGCCGGCCTCCGTGTCGATCGAGCCGTACTGCAACGCACCCGCTGCGAGCAGGTGCGGATCACTCAGGTGAGCGATCACGTGTGACGGGGCGGCGTACTGACCGAACTGGACGGGCACTCGGCGAATCTACGGCTTCAGTCGTCCGATCTCGGGCGAATCGGCGCCGAAGTAGCGACCCATCACCCGTCCCCGTACCGCGTGGGCCCACGCGTCCAGACCTCGCCGACCCCACGGCGTCCGGTAGCGCCACGTGTTCAAGGCCCACACGTATCCGTGAGCCCACGGTGGCCGGCTGGGGAGCCCCAGCTCACGCATGCTGCGCGGACCCAGGAAGAGGGTGAGCATGCTGAGCAGCCGTTCCCGCTCGAAGCGGCCGCGTAGCCACGCCGCGTTCTCGTAGTGGAGCTGCGGCTGGGCGTCGACGATCGCCTGGGCCAGCAGCGGCCCGGCTTCGGAGACGTCGGCCTGGGCCAGCACGAGGTGGTAGTTGATGCGGTGACGTTCGCGCTCGCTGTCGACAAGGAACTCCTCGTCGACACCCATCAACCAGCCCACGTACTTCCACAGGTGCATGACGGCTCGCGAGTCGTCGGCCGACACCGGCACCCCGAGGCCCCGAGACCCGAGCAGGACGACCGCGTCGAACAGTCCGAGGGTGGCCGCCTGGTCGGCCTGGTTGATCGGTTCGCCCCAGCGCTCGACGTCCCACTGGGCGCGGAAGGACTCGTTGACCAGGGCATGCATGACCCGGACGTGCACCGTGAGTCGCCAGGCCTCGCCGTCTCGCGCGAGACCCCCGGGCACCGAAAGCGTGGTGGCCCACTTCTGGGTCTCGCCGAGTCGGCGAACGGTCATGTCTCCGGTCAGCCCTCCGGTGGCCACGAGCAGGTCGGTGGGGCCACCGAAGCGGTAGCCGCCGATGAGAGAGAGCTGCAGGAGCACGTCGGCGGCGTTCTGCCCGAAGCGGTGATAGACGCGCTGACCCCGGGCCAGCAGGTCCCAGTCGACCCAGTCGGGCGTCGCCTCGACGGTGGCGAAGAAGTCACGCAGAGCAGGTGCGGAATTCGCGTCAACGCCGTCGCCGGCCAATGCGGAGCTAAAGTCGGCCATCGTGACCCGGCGCGCATCGCTGGCCGGGAGCCGCATCGCGCGCGCCAGCGAGGCGCCCGCCTCGTCGACGCGGGTGAAGGCCAGCCCGATGCGGTGCATCAGGTCCTCGTCGACCTCTCCGACTCGGGCCACCACCTTGAGCGGTCGCCCCAGTCGCGCGCCCCGCCCCTCGGCCTCCCTGAACCGGGCCGGGTACGCAACGGCGTCGGCGGATGCGGAGGTGGCGCTCGCGTGAGGGGTGGCGGTCACGGATCAATAGTGACGCGAGCATTTGCTCGCATACAATTCGCGTTCATGCGCAAGGTGCCACGTCAGGCCCGCTCGAGGGCAACCGTCGACCGGATCATCACTGCCGGTCGACGGGTGTTGGAGCGCGAGGGCTACGACGCCCTCACCACCAACCGAGTCGCGACCGAGGCAGGCGTCAGCCCGGGCTCGCTCTACCAGTACTTCCCCGACAAGGCCGCGATCGTGGAGAGCGTCATCGCCCAGTGGACGATCGACGTCGCAGATCGGGTGACCGCAGCTCTAGCCGACCGCCTCGACGACGTCGGGCCCGGCACGGTGCGCCGGGTACTGGACGCCTTGGTCACCGCGCTGGAGGCCGACGCTCCCTTGCTCCGCGTGGTGATCGAAGAGCTGCCGGCGGGGCGCAACCGACCCAGTCTGTTGGCCCTCGAGCGTCGAGTGCGCGAAGTGGCCACGGCGTACCTGGCCGGGCTCGCGCCCGGCACCCGCTACCTGGGCGCCGCCAGCTGGGTGCTCGTGCTCAGCATCGAGCAGCTGGCCACCCGGTGGATCCTCGACCAGCCCGACATCTCGCGCGACCAGCTGCTCGCGGAGATGGAGGCACTAGTGACGGCCTACCTGACAGTGCGCACGTCCGAACGGTGAGAGCAATCGGCCCCGAACACCCGGTAGGGCGTTCGGGGCCGATCTCCCGAGGGAACGTCTGAACAGATCAGCCGGTGATGATCACATAGAAACGCTTGCGGGCGCCGTCCGTGGTGAACGAGCCGTCGCTGTTGCGCGGGCTGACCACGAAGCTCGTGGCGTTCTGAGCGCCGGCCGGCGCACAGTTGGTGGGGATCGCCGGAGCCGGAGCCACGTTGGCGGCGAAGTTGCATCGGCTGACCGAGATCTCGCCGGAGAACGTGGGGTTCGCGTCCGCACCGGCCGCGCGACCGGGGTTGGCAGGCGAGGTGTTTTGCAGCGCGATCGAGGCGACGATCCCGTTGTCGGAGAGGTCCTCACCCGAGTCGATGTAGACGTTGCCATTGGCCCGCAGCGAGTTGTCGGGCGCCGGGGCGACCGCGGTGTTCGCGAGAGTCGGGTAAGCCGCGACGATGGTGAAGCCGCCGGACTGCGACGAGATAGTGCCGTCGGCCTCAACGAGGGCCCACCGAGCGGTGGCGTCGACGCCCGCAGGACCGGCAGGACCAGCAGGGCCGGCCGCACCGTCGGCGCCCGCGGGACCGGCGGGGCCCGGCTCGACGATGGCGTTACGCAGACCCTGACTGAGATCGATCCCGCGAATCGTGCCGTTGTCGATCTTGGTGGAGGTGACCGCGTTCTTCTTGATCTGGCCGGAGTCGATCTTGCCAGCGGCGTACGACGTGCCGCCGAGGGCCACGACGAGCGCAGCCACCGAGACGATCATCGGAGCGCTGGGACGCTTGAAGTTGGGGCGCATGAGCGTGCCTTCCATCGGAGGGTGGGGAGTGATGTGGCCCACAGCGGGCCGCACTGTGTACTACGTCCGTCACAAGAGGCTGCTCAGATTGCTACATGAGAGGTTTCTCATGAAAGGTTGCGCCGCCCCCGGTGGGTGAGGTGTGAGGGCCGCTAGGCCCGAGCCTCGAAGCCCTCCGCCCGACCGCGCAGGCGGCCCCCGGTGGTTGAGGTGTGAGGGCCGCTAGGCCCGAGCCTCGAAGCCCTCCATCGCCGCCCGCCCCCACACCACAGATTTCGATACGCCAGTTGCGACCTCCTCCGTCGGTCGCACGGCTACTCAATCTCCCGGCCAGATCCGACACCCACCTCGCCCCTCGGGTCCTGGACCACAGATTTCGACACGCCAGTTGCGACCTCCTCCGTCGGTCGCACGGCTACTCAATCTCCCGGCCTGATCCGACACCCACCTCGCTCCTCGGTGGGTGTCGGGGCCGTGAAAAAGAGTGAAGCCGCGGTTGGCCGGATTACGGCGCCGCGGCTTCGGTGGCAGGTGCTGGATTCGAACCAGCGTAGGCTGTGCCGGCTGATTTACAGTCAGCTCCCTTTGGCCGCTCGGGCAACCTGCCAGGGATGCGTCGAGCACCTTCAGTCAGTGACTTGGCCGCTCGGCAACGAGGCGAAACAATAGCGCAGCGCTACCCCGTTCCGGGAATCGATAGGAGCACACAGCCATGGCCGACTCGTCGTTCGACATCGTCAGCAAGCTTGATCGTCAGGAGGTCGACAACGCGCTCGGCCAGACCGCCCGAGAGATCGCTACGCGCTTCGACTTCAAGGGCACTGGCGCCACCATCGAGTGGCAGGGCGACGAGGCGATCGAGATCACCGCCTCGGCCGACGACCGAGCCAGTGCCGTGCTCGACGTCTTCAAGGACAAGCTGATCAAGCGTCAGCAGAGCCTGAAGATCCTCGACGCCTCCGAGCCGCGCGCGTCGGGTCAGCAGAGCAAGATCGGCATCGCGCTGAAGGAGGGCATCACTTCCGAGGACGCCAAGAAGATCTCCAAGCTGATCCGCGATGAAGGCCCCAAGGGGGTCAAGGCGCAGATCCAGGGCGACGAGCTGCGCATCTCCTCCAAGAAGCGCGACGACCTCCAAGCGGTGCAGGCGCTCGTCAAGAGCCAAGACCTCGACTTCGCCGTGCAGTTCGTGAACTACCGGTGAGCGCGCCGGACGCAACCGGACAAGTCGAGGTGGCCGTGCCGGCAGAGAGTGCCTACGCGCTGATCACCGATCTCGACCGGTTCGCCGCGGTTACGGAGGAGGCGGTCGCCATGGAGTGGACCACTGGCTCGTCTGCCGCCGCTGGTGCGGTGTTCCGCGGTCGCAACCGAAACGGCGTACGCCGCTGGTCGACCGCGTGCACGGTGGTCGAGGCGGTGCCCGGCACCCGGTTCGCGTTCGATGTCACCAGCGGCGGAAAGATCAAGGTCGCCCGCTGGCAGTACGACATCGAGAGCACAGGCCCGTCGTCGTGCCGCGTGATCGAGAGCACGTGGGACCAGCGCCCTGCCTGGTTCGTGAAGCCGGCCGGCTTGGTGACCGGTGTGGCCGACCGCAAGGCCGGCAACAGCGCGAACATCGAGGCCACCTTGCAACGGCTCAAGGCAGCCCTCGAAGCGTGAACCCGTCGGCCCGCGTCGTCATCGACGCCCCCATCGACCTCGTGTGGTCGGTCATGCTGGACACAGACGCCTACGGCGAGTGGAACCCGTTCGTCGTCCGCGTGGAGACCGCGACGCCGCCTGCGGTCGGGAACCCCATCGTGCTGCACGTCGAGTGGGGCAACGGGCGCGGCGCACGCTCACCCGAGCGCATCACGGCCCTCGACGCACCGGCCCTGACCGGCGACACGAGATCGGCGACCATGTCGTACGTCTACGAGGGCCTGCCCGCCCGCCTCGGTCTGGTGCGGGGCGTCCGCCACCAGCGACTGACCCAAGTCGCCGACGGCGCCACGACCTACGACACCGTCGAGGAGTTCAGCGGCCCCCTGGTCGCGCTGGCAGGTCCCGGCCGGGTGGCCGATGGCTTCCGCCGACACGCTGAAGCCCTCAAGCAACGAGCCGAGTCCCTGCACCACTGAGCACACCGAGTCGGCGTCAACTTGCGCCGACCCGATGTCCTGGACCGTGACCACGGCGGGGAGCGTCGCTGATCAACGGCGAAAGGCATCCAGCAGGAAAGACGGCCGGTCAAGTCATGGCCAGCGGACTATCGTGGCGAGGTCAGAGGCAGAAACTGGACACGTGTCTGAAACGTGTTCTAGTTTTCCCGGTATCCCGCACTAGGATGCGGACGGCAGTAGCGCGCAACGAAGGTGGAACAGGTGTCCAAAGAGGTCAAGCAACTCGACCGGGTGATCATTCGGTTCGCGGGTGACTCCGGTGACGGGATGCAGCTCACGGGTGACCGGTTCACCCAGGAATCTGCCGTCTTCGGCAACGACCTGATCACGCTGCCGAACTTCCCGGCCGAGATTCGGGCCCCCCAGGGCACGATGTTCGGGGTCTCGTCGTTCCAGGTGCACTTCGCCGACCACAACATCCTGACCGCCGGGGACGCACCTGACGTCCTCGTGGCGATGAATCCCGCTGCGCTACGCGCAAATGTGGGCGACCTTCCGAAGGGCGCTACGATCATCGTCGACTCCCACGACTTCACCGGTCGCAACCTGACCAAGGCGGGCTACGAGGCCAACCCCCTCGACACCCTGGGCGACGCCAACGACCCGCTCGGCTCGTTCTTCGTCCACCCCGTCGACCTCACCGGTATGACGGTTGAGGCAGTCAAGGAGTTCGGTCTCTCCCGCAAGGACGCCGCCCGCGCCAAGAACATGTTCGCGCTCGGCTTGCTGTCGTGGATGTACGGCCGCCCCACGGAATCGACCGAGG
Organism: Nocardioides sp.; assembly: GCA_049583775.1. Lineage (GTDB taxonomy): Bacteria > Actinomycetota > Actinomycetes > Propionibacteriales > Nocardioidaceae > Nocardioides. Next base: position 14,313 of record JBAUWM010000287.1, on the reverse strand, counting down.
CGTTCCTGGCCAAGCGTTTCGCCAAGGTGCCCGACATCCGTGACGCCAACATCTTGGCGTTCAAGACCGGGTGGAACTACGGCGAGACCACCGAGACGTTCGCAGTGCAGTACGAGGTGAAGCCAGCCAAGATGGACGGCGGCACCTACCGAAACATCACCGGCAACCTCGCGCTGTCGTACGGTCTGATCGCCGGTGGCGTGCAATCCGGTCTCCCGGTGTTCCTCGGGTCTTACCCGATCACTCCGGCCTCCGACATCCTTCACGAACTCAGCAAGCACAAGGCGTTCGGCGTGACCACGCTTCAGGCCGAGGACGAGATCGCCGGCATCGGCGCCGCGATCGGCGCTGCCTTCGGTGGCGCCTTGGGCGTCACGACGACCTCTGGACCCGGTCTCGCGCTGAAGTCTGAAGCGATCGGCCTGGCGGTGATGACTGAACTCCCGCTGCTGGTCATCGACGTGCAGCGCGGTGGCCCCTCAACCGGGTTGCCCACCAAGACCGAGCAGGCCGACCTGCTCCAGGCGATGTTCGGTCGCAACGGCGAGTCCCCAGTTCCGGTGATCGCACCGCAGTCGCCCGGCGACTGTTTCTCCGCGGCCGTCGAGGCGACGCGGATTGCCGTCACCTACCGCACTCCGGTGCTACTGCTTTCTGACGGCTACCTCGCCAACGGCTCGGAGCCGTGGCGGATCCCGGACGCCGCCGAGCTGCCCGTCATCGACCCGGCTTTCGCCACCGAGCGCAACAAGACGATCCCGGGCAAGACGGGCAAGGACGGCACGGAGACTCCCCCCAAGGAGGAGTTCTGGCCCTACCTCCGCGACGAGGAGACTCTCGCTCGCCCGTGGGCCATCCCCGGCACGCCCGGTCTCGAGCACCGCATCGGCGGTCTGGAGAAGGGCGAAGGGCACGGAAACATCTCCTACGACCCGGCCAACCACGACCTCATGGTCCGCACCCGCCAGGCCAAGATCGACCGGATCGCAGCGTCGCTGCCTCCGCTCGAGGTGGATGACCCCTCGGGCCCCCCAGGAGAAGGCAAGGCGAAGGTGCTGGTGATCGGCTGGGGCTCGACCTACGGCCCGATCGGCGCCGGCTGCCGTCGCGTGCGCAAGGCGGGCTACAACGTCGCCCAGGTGCACCTGCGTCACCTCAACCCGTTCCCGAACGACCTCGGCGACATCCTCAAGCGCTACGACAAGGTGCTGTGCCCCGAGATGAACCTCGGCCAGCTCTCCTTGCTGCTGCGCGGCAAGTACCTCGTCGACGCCATCGGCTACAACCACGTGAACGGCCTGCCCCTCAAGGCAGCCCTGCTCGCCGACGCCATCGGAGCCCTCGTTTCCGAGGCTGAAGGCGTGACCGTCGACCTGACCGCGACCAGCCAGGAGGTCTCCTGATGAGCATCAGCGAACTGCCCATGCCCGATCTGCGCACCGGCATCGAATCGGTCCCGGCGTTCGACGGCGACCAGACCGCCAAGGAGTACACCTCCGACCAGGAAGTTCGCTGGTGCCCCGGATGCGGCGACTACGCCGTACTCAAGGCGGTCCAGGGTTTCCTGCCGCAACTTGGGCTGCGCCGCGAGAACATCGTGTTCATCTCCGGCATCGGCTGCTCCTCGAGGTTCCCCTACTACCTCGACACCTACGGCATGCACTCGATCCACGGCCGCGCGCCGTCGATCGCGACCGGCCTGGCCACTGCACGCGGCGACCTGTCGGTCTGGGTGGTCACCGGTGACGGCGACGCGCTCTCCATCGGCGGCAACCACCTGATCCACGCCCTGCGCCGCAACGTCAACATGACGATCCTGCTGTTCAACAACCGGATCTACGGGCTCACCAAGGGCCAGTACTCCCCCACGTCCGAGGCTGGCAAGGTCACGAAGTCGACCCCGATGGGCTCGCTCGACCACCCCTTCAACCCGGTCTCGCTCGCACTCGGCGCCGAAGCATCGTTCGTCGCGCGCACCATCGACTCCGACCGCAAGCACCTCACCTCGGTGCTCTCGGCGGCAGCCGCGCACCGCGGCACCTCGCTGGTCGAGATCTACCAGAACTGCCCCGTCTTCAACGACGGCGCGTTCGACGCGATCAAGGGCAGCGACACCAAGGCCGACGCGCTCATCCCGCTCGTGCACGGGGAGAAGATCGTGTTCGGGGTCGACGGCGCCAAGGGGCTCATTCGCGATACCGAGTCCGGTGCCGTCAAGGTCGCCATGGTTGCCGACGTCCCTGACGAGGCGCTGCTGGTGCACGACGCCCACAACCCGGACCCGTCGATGGCGTTCGCGATTTCCCGCCTGACCGACTCGGGGTACCTCAACCAGTCGCCCATCGGCATCTTCCGCCAGGTGGTGCGCCCGACCTACGACGACCAGGCCCGCGCCCAGATCAGCTCGTCGATGGACGCAGCGCCCGGCACGCCCACCGACCGGCTCACCGCGTTGATCAACGGCGGAGACACCTGGACGGTTGTCTGATCACGACGGCGGAGCCGGCGTGATGATGGTGGTCGAGCAAGCGGCGCGACTGAGCTTGCGAAGTCGCGAACCGCGTGTCGAGACTCGGTGAGGGAAAGACGACGACAAGGCGACGGCGGAGCCGGCGTGATGACGGTGGTCGAGCAAGCGGCGCGACTGAGCTTGCGAAGTCGCGAACCGCGTGTCGAGGCTCGGTGAGGCGCGCAGCGTGGCTGTGTGGGCCGCGGGGGTCTCGACAACACTCAGGCCTAACGGCCTTCCCTGCTCGACCACCGACGGCGGGCTGCGGGGGTCTCGACAACACTCAGGCCTAACGGCCTTCCCTGCTCGACCGACTAGGGCGTGGGGCAGGGGTTGTCTGCGCTGAGCTTCTTGCAGGTCACCCAGATCTCGCTGACGGCGTTTCCGACCTTGGCCCGCCACGCCCAGCTGCCCTTGGTGGGGGCGAAGACGCGAGCTTGGTAGCGGCCGTCCCTGACCGGCACCTTCTTGAAGCCCTTGAAGTCGCACGTGCCCTTGCGGGCGTTGCAGGTGGTGGCCTTCTGCACGACGAGCGGGCCCTTCGGGGGACGCACGTTGCCCACCATCACGAGCTTGCCGCCACGCTTGATGATCTTGATCCCGATCTTCGGCTGGGCCTGAGCGCGCTCGGCCGGGGCGGCGGGCGCCGCGGCCGCGGTGGCCGACGACCGCGCCGTCGCGGAGGAGACGAGCAGGGTCGAGGCCACCAGGGTCACCGCCACGAAGAGGGCGAGGACGGTGGTCGTGCGTCGGGCGTGCATGGAACGAAGCTCCCTCGAGACGGTGGTCGTGCCGGTGAATCCGACGGTACCTACATCGGACACAGGCCGGGGCTAAACCCGCTGGACGCCAGACCATACGATCACCGATGTGCCAGAGAATCGGCGGGGCTTCGCGCTCGGCGTGACCGCCTACGTGCTCTGGGGCGCATTTCCGCTCTACTGGCCGCTGCTCGAGCCGGCCGGGGCGGTTGAAATCCTCGCCCACCGAATTTTGTGGTCGGTGCTGACCATGGGGATCGTCGTCGTGCTGTTCCGACGCGGGGCCCAGTTGCGGGCGATCATGGCCGATCGTCGCGTGGTCCTGCTGCTGATCGTCGCCGCCATCACGATCACGTCGAACTGGGCGACCTATATCTACGGGGTCAACAACGGCCGAGTGGTGGAGACGTCGCTGGGGTACTTCATCAATCCGTTGGTGACGGTGATGCTCGCGGTCTTCGTGCTCGGCGAGAACCTGCGAAAGCTGCAGTGGATCGCGCTGGGCATCGGCTTCGTGGCGGTCGCGGTGCTTACGTGGGACTACGGCCGTCCGCCCTACCTGGCACTCGTGCTGGCCTTCTCGTTCGGTACGTACGGGCTGGCCAAGAAGTCAGCGGACGTCGGGGCCGTCGAGAGTCTTGCCTTCGAGACGGCGGTGATCGCCCCGTTCGCTGGCGCCTACCTGGCCTGGCTCGCCTTCACTGGTGGCTCCAACTTCGGCCAGCACGGGGTGAGTCACGCCGTCCTGTTCACCACGACCGGCATCGTCACCGCGATCCCGCTCATCTGCTTCGGCGCCGCCGCCACCCGGGTCTCCCTGGTGACGCTGGGGCTGCTTCAGTACCTCGCGCCGGTGCTGCAGTTCGCGCTCGGGGTTCTGGTCTTCAACGAGGACATGCCGGCCGGGCGGTGGCTGGGCTTCGGTCTGGTGTGGATCGCGCTGACCATCTTCACCCTCGAGGCGGTGCGGCACCGTCGTCGTCAGCTCAGCCTGACGCTGGCCACCTCACCGGCGGTCTGACTGCGCTCAGCTCAGGTGGAGCGGACGGCCACCACGTCGGCGAAGGCCTCGAGGGCCTGGCGAACCGAGCCCTCGGGCAGAACGGTGAGCAGTGCCTTGGCCTCCTGCGCCCGTGCGATCACGTAGTCGCGGGCCTCGGCGATCGCTGGGTGCGCCCTCAGCAGGGCCAGAGCCTCGGCGTGCAGGACGTCATCGGTGAGGTCAGCCCGCAGCAACTCGTGGAGCCGCGCATCGCGGGGGTCGGTCGAGGCCAGCGCCATGAGCACCGGCAGGGTGGGCACACCTTCGCGCAGATCGGTGCCGGGGGTCTTGCCGGACTCCTCGGACTCGGAGGCTATGTCGAGGATGTCGTCGCTGAGCTGGAAGGCGGTGCCAACGATTTCGCCGTAGGAGGTCAGGGCTTCCTCTACCTCCGCCGTCGCGCCGCCGAAGCGCGCGCCGTAGCGAGCCGACGTGGCGATCAACGAGCCGGTCTTGCCCGCCACGACGTCGAGGTAGTGAGCCAGAGCGTCGTCGTCAGGCCCCGGAGTGACGGTCTCGAGGATCTGTCCCTCGACCAGCCGGGTGAAGGTCTCGGCCTGGATGCGCACCGCGTCGGCGCCCAGCTGAGCGGTGAGCTCGGACGACTTCGCGAACAGGAAGTCGCCGGTCAGGATCGCGACGTGGTTGTCCCACCGCGCGTTGGCCGAGTCGGCACCACGCCGCAGCGCAGCCTCGTCCATCACGTCGTCGTGGTAGAGCGACCCCACGTGGGTGATCTCCACGACGCACGCCGCGGTGATCACGTCGGACGAACCCGAGTTGGTGCCGGCCTCGGCGGCCAGCAGCACGAGCAGCGGGCGGAAACGCTTGCCTCCGGCGCTGAGCAAGTGCTGGGCGGCCTCCGTGACGTAGGCCGCTCGACTGACGGCGTGCCCGAAGAGCGCCGTCTCGACTTCGGTCATCCGAGCCTCGAGCCGGGCTGCCAATGCCGAGTCGGCGATCGGGAGCGCCAGCTGCGAGGTGGTCACCTGATGAAGTCTCCCGCATGGGCCGCGAGATCGAGCACCGGCCCCGGGATGACGCCGAGCACGAGCGTGGCGACAGCGCAGACCGCGATCGTCACGGAGGTGAGCGGCGAAGGTGTGGTGACGCCGGCGACTTCGGCGCCGTCCTCAGGCTCGGTGAAGAACATGAGCCTGATGTAGCCGATGTAGAAGTAGACGGCGATGATGCTCGACGCGATAGCGATCAGCACGACCGGCCAAGCGCCCGCCGACATGGCCACCGTGAAGACCGCCCACTTGCCGACGAACCCGGCGGTAAGCGGAATGCCAGCCATCGAGAGCAGGAAGAACGTGAAGACGGCGGCCGTGAGAGGTGCGCGCTTGCCGAGCCCGACCCAGCGCGCAAACGCCGGGGCCTCGCCGTTGGCATCGCGTACGACAGTGACTACGGCGAAAGCGCCCAGCGTGGCGAAGCCGTAGGACGTCAGGTAGAACATCACCGCTTGCAGCGAGGTGACCTGACCGTCGGCGAGCTCGCCCGGGCTCTGGACACCGAGCACCCCAGTGAGCAGGAAGCCCGTGTGCGCGATGGCCGAGTAGGCCAGCATCCGCTTGATGTCCGTCTGGACGATGGCCACGATCGCGCCGACCAGCATGGTCAGGATCGCGATGACCCAGAGCATCGGCTGCCAGTCCCAACGGTCAGCACCGAAGGCGACGTAGTAGAGCCGGAGCAGGGCACCGAACGCAGCGACCTTGGTGCCGGCCGACATGAAGGCGGTGACGGCGGTGGGGGCGCCTTGGTAGACGTCGGGGGTCCAGGACTGGAACGGGACCGCGCCGACCTTGAAGAGCAGGCCCACCGAGAGCATGCCGATGCCGATCAGGAGCAGCGCCCGATTGCCGGTGCCGTTGATGACCGCCTCGTGAATGGCGCCGAAGCTCATCGACCCGGCGAACCCGTAGACCAGGGCCACGCCGTAGAGGAAGAACCCGGACGAGAACGCGCCGAGCAGGAAGTACTTCATCGCTGCTTCCTGGCTGAGCAGTCGGCGACGACGCGCCAGACCACAGAGCAGGTAGAGCGGCAGCGAGAGCACCTCGAGGGCCACGAACATGGTGAGCAGGTCTCCGGACGCCGGGAAGAGCATCATGCCGGCGACGGCGAACATCAGCAGCGGGTAGACCTCGGTGTGCGCGATACCGCGCGTGGAGGCCTCACGCTCGCCCTCGGTGCCCGGCAGGGCAGCCGCGTTGCCAGCGAACGCTGACACGCCGGCCTCGAGCTTGCGCTCGGCGAAGAGGGCGACGCCACCGAGGGCGAACACCAGGATCAGGCCCCAGAGGTACACGCTCGGACCGTCGACGACGACGGAGCCCTCGGCACCGACGAGGCCGCGTCCGGTGGCTATCTCGTCGAGGTTGACGCCCACCATGACGGTGGCGCCCAGGGCGGCGACCACGCCGACACCGCTGATGGCGACCTGCACGACGTGCCGGCGCTCGCGAGGCAGGAACGCCTCGACCAGCACTCCAGCCAGCGCGACACCCAGGATGATCAGCAGCGGCGAGAGCTCGCCGTACTCGATGGTGGGCTTGATGTACTCCATGTCAGTGACCCGCCTCTCCGGCCTCGTGGTCGCCAGTCGTGGAGTGGCCAGCCGGCACGACGGGCTCCTCGTCAGTGACGCCCACGTGCTGCATCAGGTCGTCGATGTAGGGATTGCTCGCGTCGAGCAGCGGCTGCGGGAAGAACCCGAAGGCCACCAGCGCAACCATCAACGGGGCGACGGCGAGCAGCTCGCGGGGGCTGGCGTCGGGCGTGGCCTCGACGTCAGCCGGCGTCGGCCCGGTCATGATCCGCTGGTACATCCACAGCACGTAGATGGCCGCAAGCACGATGCCGGTGACGGCGAACCCGCCGACCCACCACGCGTAGTCAAAGGCCGACAGCAGCACCAGGAACTCTGAGACGAACGGGCTCAGGCCCGGCAGGCCCAAGGTCGCCAAGCCAGCAACGAGCAACAGCCCGGCCAGCACTGGAGTGGCCTTCTCGATGCCACCCATCTCGCTGATCAAGGTGCTGCCACGGCGCTTGATGATGTAGCCGGCCACCAGGAACAGTGCGGCGGTACCGATGCCGTGGTTGACCATGTAGAGGATCGCGCCGGAGCCGCCCTGGCTGCTGAACACGAAGATGCCGAGCGTGATGAAACCGAAGTGGCTCAGCGAGGTGAGACCGATCAACCGCAGCACGTCGTCTTGGCCGATCGCCACGAGCGCGCCGTAGATGATCGAGATCACCGCGATGGTGACAACCACCGGCGTGGCCCACTGCGAAGCCTCGGGGAAGATCCCGAGACAGAACCGCAGCATGCCGAACGTGCCGATCTTGTCGAGCACGCAGACCAGCAGCACGCTGGTGCCGGGGGTGGCCTTCTCCGTGGTGTCGGCCAGCCAGGTGTGCACCGGGAACAGCGGCGCCTTGATCGCAAAGGCGATGAAGAAGCCGATGAAGAGCCAGCGCCCCGCGTCGGTGTCGATGTCGAGCGCCATCAGGTCGCTGAGCAGGTAGGACGGCGTGCCCTCCTGCGCGCTGACGACGTAGAGGCCGATGACCGACGCGAGCAGCACCAGTCCGCCGGCCAGCTGGAACATCAAGAACTTCACCGCGGCCGCGCTGCGGCCCGCCTTGCCGAAGCCGCCGACCAGGAAGTAGGCCGGGATCAGGGTGGCCTCGAAGACCACGTAGAAGAGGAAGACGTCGGTGGCGCAAAACACCGCGAGCGAGAGCGCCTCGAGCGCCAGGACCCAGGCGTAGAACGCCTTCGGGTTCTCGTCTCCGTCGTTCCAGCCCGCGAGCATCACGATCGGCACGAGCACGACGGTCAGCAGCACCATCAAGATGCCGAGCCCGTCGACCCCGAGGGCGTAGTGGACCCCGAACGCCTCGATCCAGATGTGGGTCTCGGTCAGCTGCATGCCGCCGTCGACTTCGTACTGCAGAGCGGCGGCGACGCCGACCCCGAGGGTGCCGACTGAGATGCCGATCGCGGCGGCGCGAGCACTGAGGCTCGGCAGGAACGCGACCACGAGTGCGCCCACGAGGGGCACGAGAATGAGTGCAGTCAGCATCGGTCGGCACCTTCCATGTCAACCGCAAGCACAGCAGGCGGGGTCCCCGCGGCGTTGTTCTCCGGGGGAGCCGCTTGGGGCCCTCGCGGCGTTGCGCTCGGGAGGAGCGAAGCAGGGGACGGCGCAACGTCGTGGGGTGAAGCGTTGCGGAGGAGGCGAAGAACGTCGTGGGGTGTCATTAGAGCGACACCGCCAGCATGGCCAGGGCGACGATGATGACGCCGATCAGGACGGACAGCGCGTAGGAACGCACGTAGCCGCTCTGCACCTTGCGCAGCTGGCCACCGATCGCCTTCACAGCCTTGCCGCCGCCCATGAAGGTGCCGTCAGCGCCGGAGCGGTCGAAGGCGAAGAGCCCGGCGACCAGGCGCCGCCCGGGAGCGACCACCAGCCCCTCGTTGATGGCGTCTCCGTACAGATCAGCACGGGCGGCGCGAGTGGCGAAGGAGACGTCCTGTGGCGGAGTGCGCGGGATCTCGTGCTTGCCCACGAGGAACCACGCAGCTGCAACGCCGGCGGCCACGGTGGCGACCGTGATCAGCGTGATCACGATGACCGGGATGGCCGGCTCGTGGTGCTCGGCGTGCCCGACGATTGGCTCGAGCCACTCGACGATCCAGTCGCCGAGCAGCAGCACCCCGCCGAGCACCGACAGTGCGGCCAGCACGATGAGCGGCACCGTCATGACCTTGGGTGACTCGTGCGGGTGCACATTCTTCTCCCACCGCTTGTTGCCGAGGAACGTCATCAGCATGAGACGAGTCATGTAGAACGCGGTGACTCCGGCACCCAGGAGGGCACAGAGGCCGACCACCCAGTTCTCGACCAGTGCGGTCTCGATGATCTTGTCCTTTGACCAGAAGCCCGAGAAGCCTGGGAACCCGATGATGGCCAGGTAGCCCATCGCAAAGGTGATGAAGGTGACCGGCATTGCCTTGGTGAGCCCGCCGTAGTGGCGCATGTCGACGTCGTCGTTCATGCCATGCATGACCGAACCGGCGCCGAGGAACATGTTGGCCTTGAAGAACCCGTGGGTGAGTAGGTGGAAGATGGCGAAGGCGTAACCGGCGGTGCCGAGTCCGGCCCCGAGCATCATGTAGCCGATCTGGCTCATGGTCGACCCGGCCAGCGCCTTCTTGATGTCGTCCTTGGCGCACCCGATGACCGCGCCCCACAGGATCGTGACGGCGGCGACGACCACGACCGCGGTCTGCGCGTCGGGGGCATTCTCGAAGATGAAGTTGGAGCGCACGATCAGGTAGACGCCCGCGGTGACCATCGTGGCCGCGTGGATCAGGGCCGAGACCGGAGTGGGGCCTTCCATCGCGTCGAGCAGCCAGGCCTGCAGCGGAACCTGGGCCGACTTTCCACAGGCACCGACGAGCAGCAGGATGCCGAGCCAGGTCATCGTGGTCTCAGACGCACCCGAGGCCGAGGCGCTGATGACGCTGAAGCTCGTGGACCCGAACGTGACGAACGCCAGGAAGATGGCTGTGGCCATGCCCATGTCGCCGACGCGGTTGATGACGAAGGCCTTCTTGGCGGCCGCGGCCGCGGACGGCTTGTGCTGCCAGAACCCGATGAGCAGGTAGGAGGCCAGTCCGACGCCCTCCCAACCGAGGAAGAGGCCCACGTAGTTCTCAGCCAGGATCAGCATGAGCATGGCGGCGACGAACAGATTGAGGTAGCCGAAGAACCGACGTCGGCGCGGGTCGTGCGCCATGTATCCGATCGAGTACACGTGGATCAGCGATCCGACGCCGGTGATCAGCAGCAGGAACAGCGCTGACAGCGGGTCGTAGAGCAAGTCCATGCCCACGTCGAGACCGCCGACACTGATCCAGTCGTAGAGGTGCTGGCCGATCTGCCGCTCCTCCTCGTCGCGTCCGAGCAACGAGAAGAACATGATCAGTGAGATGACGAACGAGCCGACGGGCATGGCGGTGCCGAGCAGGTGGCCCCACTTGTCGGTGACGCGACCACCGAGCAGCAGCACCGCGGCGCCGATCAACGGCAGCCCGATCACGAGCCACATCAGGGAGAAGACGCCGTCAGCGCTCTCGGGGGCGACGACCGGGATGTGTGCCCCGGCTTCCAGGAGAGTCATGAGATGCGTGCGCCTTTCAGAACTTCAGCAGGCTCGCGTCGTCGACCGAGGCCGAACGACGGGTGCGGAAGATGGTCATGATGATCGCCAGGCCGACGACGACCTCGGCGGCTGCCACGACCATCACGAAGAACGCGGCTACCTGACCCTCGAGGTTGCCGTGCTCGTTGGCGAACGCGACCAGTGCCAGGTTGCAGGCGTTGAGCATGAGCTCGACGCACATGAACACCACGATGGCGTTGCGCCGCACGAGCACACCGACGGCGCCGATGGTGAACAAGATCGAGGAGAGGACGATGTATTCGGTCATCAGTGCCGGTCCTCCTCGCTCGAAGCGACACCAACATCGCGCCCGCCAGTCTCAGGCATCGTTGCCGGGTCGATGCCGAGCTGGCGCTTGAGCTCTTCGATGTCCTCGGCCATCGCCGGGGCCGAGCGCACCGTGCCGCGTGCGGCGAGCACCCGCGAGACCGACGACTCGGCGGCAGTGCCGTCGGGCAGCAGCGCCGGAGTGTCGACCGCGTTGTGGCGGGCGTAGACGCCCGGCGCAGGCAGGGGGCCGAGGTGGGCGCCCTTGTCGGCGTAGTCGCGCACTCGCTGCGCAGCCAGGTCTGCCTGCGAGGCGCGTGGCGTGAGCCGCTCGCGGTGCGCCAGCACCATGGCGCCAACGGCCGCGGTGATCAGCAGTGCGCTGGTGACCTCGAAGGCGAACACGTAGCGCGAGAAGATCACGTTGGCGAGCGCCTCGATGTTGCCGCCCTCGTTGACGGCCTCGAGGCCGACTGCGGAGCCGAGCGTGAGCTGGCCCAGGCCGATCACCAAGATGAGCCCGAGGGCCAGACCACCGAGCGTGGCCATCACCCGCTGGCCCTTGATGGTCTCGATGACCGAGTCGGAGGCATCGACGCCAACGAGCATCATGACGAAGAGGAACAGCATCAAGATGGCACCGGTGTAGACGATGATCTGCACCGCGAAGAGGAATGGCGCTTCAAGCACCAGGTAGAGGATCGCCAGGCTGATCATCACCACGGCGAGCAGCAGAGCAGCGTGCACGGCCTTGCGGACGAAGAGGATGCCCAGCGCGGCGGCGACCATGATCGGTGCGAGGATCCAGAACGCGGTCACTTGACGTCACCTCCGGGCGCGCTCGGGGCCGGCGCCGCGAACTCGCCGCGGTAGTAGAAGCCTTCGTCGTCACCGAGCAGCATCGCGTGCGGCGGCTGCTCCATGCCGGGCAGCAGCGGTGCGAGCAGGTCGGACTTCTCGTAGATCAGGTCGGCCCGATTGTTGTCGGCCAGCTCGTACTCGTTGGTCATCGTGAGGGCGCGCGTGGGGCACGCCTCGATGCAGAGTCCGCAGAGGATGCAGCGCAGGTAGTTGATCTGGTAGACGCGGCCGTAACGCTCACCAGGGCTGTACCGCTCGCTCCCCTCGACACCGTCATCTGAGTTCGAGGCGCCCTCGACGTAGATGGCATCGGCGGGGCAGGCCCAGGCGCACAGCTCGCAGCCGATGCACTTCTCCAGGCCGTCGGGCCAGCGGTTCAGCTGGTGCCGGCCGTGGAAGCGCGGCGCCGTAGGCAGTTTCTCGAAGGGGTACTGCTCGGTGACCACCTTCTTGAACATCGTGCGGAAGGTGACACCGAACCCGGCGACCGGGTCCCAGAACTGCTCTTTGAGCGTCTTGGCTTCAGGCTTGTCCTGATTGGTGGCCATCAGGCGTCTTCCCCTGTCTCGGGCCCAGCACTCGGCTCGGTCGTGGCTGTGGACATGTGGGCAACACCCTGGAACGTGAGCGGCTCGGCCGGGCCGCGCACGGCCCCGCCAGCCGGCATCGGCGGCGTCGGGAACGCACCCGGACGCGGCGCCTCCGCCTCGGCGACGAGATCGTCGTCCTCCTTGGCGTCGGCGCCCAGGAAGAACAACACGAGGAACAGCACCAGCAAGATGCCGATCCCGATCCGCAGGTTGTCGGTCTCGAGCCAGCCCTCGAGCTTGGCCACGCGGAGGGTGGCGACGGCGATGATCCAGACCAGGGAGATCGGGATCAGCCGCTTCCAACCGAACGCCATGAACTGGTCGTAGCGCAGGCGGGGCAGGGAGCCGCGCAGCCAGATGAACATGAAGATGAAGAGGAAGAACTTGCCGAAGAACCAGATCACCGGCACGTAGCCCTCGTTGGCACCCGCCCAGATCTCGTCGATCCAGAACGGCGCGTGCCAACCGCCGAGGAACAGCGTGGTGGCCAGAGCGGAGACGGTGGCCATGTTGACGTACTCGGCGAGGAAGAACAGCGCGAACTTGATCGAGGAGTACTCGGTGTGAAATCCGCCTACGAGCTCGCCCTCGGCCTCTGGCAGGTCGAACGGGGCGCGGTTGGTCTCGCCGACCATCGAGATCGTGTAGATCACGAACGACGGGATGAGGATCAGGCCGAACCAGAGGTCGTCCTGGGCAGCCACGATCTCCGACGTCGACATCGAGCCGGCGTAGAGGAACACCGCCACGAGCGCGAGCCCCATGGCGACTTCATAGGAGATCATCTGCGCACTCGAGCGCAGGCCACCGAGCAGCGAGTACGTGGAGCCGCTCGACCAGCCACCGAGCACGATGCCGTAGATGCCGACCGAGGCGATCGCCAGCACGAACAGCACGGCAACCGGCATGTCGGTGAGCTGCAGCGGAGTCTTCTCGCCGAACATCGTGACCTCGGGCCCGAACGGGATGACGGCGAAGGTGACGAACGCAGCGATCACCGAAATGATCGGGGCCAGCACGAAGACGACCTTGTCGGCCCCCTTCGGGATGATGTCTTCCTTGAACATCAGCTTGGCGCCGTCGGCCAGCGACTGCAGCAGCCCGAACGGACCGTGCACGTTGGGACCGATCCGGTGCTGCATCCGGGCCACGACCCGACGCTCGAACCAGATGTTGAACAAGGTGAGCAGCACGAGCACCAGGAAGACCAGCAGGACCTTGATCAGGACGATCCACCAGGTGTCCTTGCCGAAGTCGGCCAGCTCGGTGTCGTTGGTCTCCCTCGCGAGCGGCAGCAGCGGCGTCAGCATTGCGCTCAACATCAGGCGTCGCCTCCGGTCACGGTGACCCGGCTCCCAGGTGAGGCCAGGTCGGTCAGCAGGCCGAGGCCCGTGGAGTTGCTGGGAAGCCACACGACGCCGTCGACGATGTCGGGCGCTACCTCGGCAGGCAGGGTCACCGACCCGCGATCACCGGTGACGGTGATGGTGGGCCCGACGGCGTCGAAGACGCTCTGCGACACCTTCGCGACGGCCGGACGCGCGGTGGCGGTCAGGTGCTTGTCGCCGACCAACATGCTGCCGCCGTCGATCATCTGCTTCCAGGTAGCCAGCACCTGTCCGGTGCCATCGGCCGCGGGGGCAGCGGGGGTGGAGCTCATCGAGGCGCGGGGGCCGTCCCACGGGCCCATGTCCTGCATCTGCTGCCAAACCTCCTCGACGGTGCGGAACCCGAGCGCGGCTCCGTGTCCGAGCGCAGCGAGCTCCTCGGCGATCCCCGCCAGCACGCGAAGGTCGGGCAGCGAGCCCGGGATGGCGAAGATCTGGTCGAAGGGTCGCACCCGCCCCTCCCAGTTGACGAACGAGCCGGCCTTGTCGGTGACGGGTGCAACCGGGAAGACCACATCGGCGGTGCGGGTGACGTCGGTCGCTCTCAGGTCGAGGGCCACCACGAAGGCCGCCGCGTCGATGGCCGCGCGAGTGGCGGCCGGGTCGCTGGTGTCTGCCGGGTCGACCCCGGCGACGACCATCCCGC
>JBAUWM010000286.1:0-3222 GCA_049583775.1 Nocardioides sp. | reverse complement strand
CTCGCCGCCGTCGATCCTGCCGGCGCGCGCGCCGCCGTCACGGCGGTGCTGGCCCGTTCTTGATTCGATCTCAGCCGGCGGATGCGCCGACGACTCGGACGGACACTCCGCTGAGCGCCGCGTTACCGGAGATGTCGAGTAGGTCGGGGTCGGTGAGGTCGTTGATCGAGACCCCGGCGACGGTCGAGGCGTGACGGAGTCGAACGCCGTCGAGCTGGTGCCCGTAGCCGTGGGGGAGGGAGACGACACCCGGCATCATGTCGTCGACCCCGGTCACCTCCACCTCGACCGTTCCGACGCGCGATGACACCATCACCCGCGCTCCGTCGGTGATGCCACGAGCCGCGAGGTCGTCTGGGTGCATGAGCAGGTGGTGTCGCGGGCGACCACGGGTCAAGCGCGTGGTGTTGTGCAGCCACGAGTTGCAGTCCTGCTTGTGGCGCCGGCCGATCAGGAGCAGCTCGCCGGCGTCGACGGGGGTGACGTCGTCGAGCGAAGCGCGCACTCGGTCGAGGTCGGCCACGATGAGCTCAGGCGCCAGGTGGATCCGCTGGTCGTCGGTCTGGAGCCGGCCAGGGAGCGTGGGACGAAGCGGACCGAGGTCGACCCCCTCGGGCTGAGCCATCACCTCGGCCATGGTGGTGCGGTCTCCGGTGTCGATCAGCAGTGCCACCGCGTCGGCCGGAGTGGCAGCCAACGTCGCGGCGACCTCTTCGGACAGCGGTGCACCGAGCTTCTCCGAAATGCGCGTGGCTAGCTCTCCGAAGATCTGCCAGTCGTGGCGCTGGTCGTCGTTGATGTCGAACACGGCGGGCGTGAACCGCGCCGTGTTGTGCACGGCCAAGGTGTGGAAGACGAGGTCGTACTGGTCGCGCTCGAGGGCCGAGGACGGCGGCAGGATGACGTCGGCGTGACGGGTGGTCTCGTTGATGTAGAAGTCGATGGCGACCATGAACTCGAGCTCGTCGAGAGCCGTCGAAAGAGACCGACCGTCGGGCGTGGAGAGCACCGGGTTGCCCGCCACCGTCACGAGCGCGCGAACCTGACCGTCGCCCGGCGTCTCGATCTCCTCACGCAGCACCGCCACAGGTAGCTCGCCAGCGAACTCGGGAGCATCGCGCACCCGGCTGCGCCAGGCGTCGTAGTGTCCCGGGCTGATCACTCGGCGCCCCACGACATCGGCGGCCGGCTCAGGAAACAGCACGCCGCCCTCGCGGTCGAGGTTGCCGGTCAGCGCGTTCAGCACCTGGATCGCCCACTGGCACACCGACCCGAAGCCCTGCGTCGACACACCCATCCGGCCGTACACGACGCCACCGTCAGCCGCAGCGAGCTCGTGAGTCAGTCGCCGGATCACCTCGGCCGACACCCCCGTCGCGCGTTCGGCCACCTCCGGCGTGAACGGGGCAACGACCTCGGCCACGCGGTCGAGCCCGTCGACGTACTCGGCTGGGCGCGCCAAGCCGTCGGCCACCAGCACGTTCACCATGGCCAGCAACAGGGCCGCGTCGGTGCCGGGGCGCACGAAGTGGTGCTCGTCGGCCACCTTGGCCGTCTCGGTGCGCCGCGGGTCGATGACGACCATCCGGCCGCCTCGATCCTGCAGGGCGCGCAATCGGTTGGGAAAGTCGGGCACAGTCATCAACGACCCGTTCGATGCCATCGGGTTCGCTCCCAGCACCAAGAAGAACGAGGTTCGGTCGATGTCGGGGATCGGCAGCAGCAGCTGGTGGCCGTAGAGCTGCCATGCGACGAACTGGTGCGGGATCTGATCGACAGTCGAGGCGCTGAATCGGTTGCGGGTGCGCAGTGCTCGCACCATCGCCGAACCGTGGGTGGCACTGCCCAACGAGTGGGCGCTCGGGTTGCCGAGGTAGACCGCGACCCCATTTCGCCCGTGCTGCTCCACGGTGGACGCCAGACGTGTCGCCACGAGGTCAAGAGCCTCGTCCCAGTCGATCTCGACCCACTCGCCAGCGACCTTGCGCACTGGGCGACGCAGCCGGTCAGGGTCGTCGTAGACGTCGGCGAGCGAGACGCCCTTGGGGCAGATGTACCCGCGTGAGAGCGGGTCGTCGGGGTTGCCTCGGATGCCGGTGACGGTGCCGTCCTCGATGGTCAGCACCACGCCGCAAATGGCCTCGCAGAGGTTGCAGGCGGCGAGTCGGGTGCCGGTGAGGCCGGGCGCGCTGGGCGTGTTGGTCACCTCGGCATCGTGGCACGCGCGGCCAGCCTCCGACACCCCACCACCCGGCTCAGCGGCCCGCGGTTTGGGTCTGCGGACCGTCGCGCGATAGATTCTCCTGTCTGCCCGAACTGGGCAGTATCGATGCATGCCCGCCGTGCAACGGCCGCGGATCGAGAGTGCCCGGGAGAACCTGCCCCGGCGCGCCGCGCAACGAGTGAACAGAAGGAGCCGCCATGTCGATCGGAACCGACGCAGCGACGAAGAAGAAGATCATCGCCGAGTACGCCACGACCGAAGGCGACACCGGTTCGCCCGAGGTCCAGATTGCGCTGCTCAGCCACCGCATCGCGCACCTGACCGAGCACCTCAAGACGCACAAGCACGACCACCACAGCCGTCGTGGTCTGCTGCTGCTCGTCGGTCAGCGCCGTCGGTTGCTCAACTACCTGCGCAAGACCGAGATCGATCGTTACCGCTCGATCATCGAGCGCCTCGGCCTGCGCCGCTGACTTGTGCGAAGGGACTCACCATCTGGTGGGTCCCTTCGTTACATTCAGGCTCAGGACCTGATAACTACACAGCACCACCTCACATCCACTGGAGCGATCCGCACCACCGTCAGGCCCGGTCCTCGGTAGTGATCTTCAGGAGCCCACCTCAGGTGCCCTGCGGATCTCGATCGAAGATCGGCCATCGCCCGCCAGCACCACTCACGGCCGGCATGTGTGCGGAACATCGCGGATCGCGCCGCGAACAGAGAGATTCACCGTGACAGAACCAGTCATCTCCGCCGTCGAGACCGTTCTCGACAACGGCAAGTTCGGTACCCGCACCATCAAGTTCGAGACCGGCCTCCTGGCCCGCCAGGCCGCCGGATCGGTGACCGCCTACCTCGACGACGACACGATGCTGCTCTCGGCCACCACGGCCGGCAAGCACCCCAAGGACCACTTCGACTTCTTCCCCCTGACGATCGACGTCGAGGAGCGGATGTACGCCGTGGGTCAGATCCCCGGCTCGTTCTTCCGCAGCGA
>JBAUWM010000285.1:0-5282 GCA_049583775.1 Nocardioides sp. | reverse complement strand
CGTTCGTCGAGTAGCGGGGAGCGAGGAACGAGTGACCCGCATATCGAGACGCCGCAGCCAACGCTCGAGGGGTGGTCGGGGTGGTCTGCTTGCATGCGGCGTCTCGATACGCCGCTCGTTCCTCGCGGCTACTCGACGACCGGGTGGGCTACTCGAGGACCGGGGCGTCGGGGAGTAGGTCGGCAATGAGCTCCTCGATGCGCGTCTTGATGTCGTCGCGGATGACGCGGACCGAGTCGATGCCTTGGCCGGCGGGGTCCTCGAGCTTCCAGTCCTCGTAGCGCTTGCCCGGGAAGAAGGGGCAGGCGTCGCCGCAGCCCAGGGTGATGACGACGTCGGAGTCCTGGACCGCCTCCGTGGTCAGGATCTTTGGCTCGGCGCCTGCGATGTCGATGCCGACCTCGGCCATCGCGTCGACGGCGATGGTGTTCACCTGGTCGGCCGGCTCGGAGCCGGCCGAGAGGACGTCGATGCGGTCGCCTGCGAGATGCTGGAGGAAGCCCGCGGCCATCTGGGAGCGACCGGCGTTGTGCACGCACACGAACAGCACGCTGGGCTTGGTGGTCATGGAGTTGCTCCTTCGCGGGGCTGGGACGGCAAAGCAGGACTGGGGTAGAGCACGCGGATCAGGACGAACGCCAGCGCGGCGCCCACGACCTGCATCGCCACGAACATCGGCACCGAGCCGGGGCTGATGCCGGCGAAGGTGTCGGAGAACATCCGCGAGATGGTCACCGCCGGGTTGGCGAAGCTGGTCGACGAGGTGAACCAGTAGGCAGCGGTGATGTAGCCGCCGACGGCGTAGGCGATCGTGTCGGTGCGACCCGAGCGCACGCTGCCGAAGATGATCAGCACCAAGCCAAGCGTGGCGACCACCTCCCCGAGCCACAGTCCGCCACCAGTGCGTGAGTTCTGAGAGATGTTCACGGCGTCGAGATCGAACATCAGGTTGGCCACCACCGCCCCGACGATGCCGCCAACGACCTGACCGACGGCGAGCAGCGCCGCGTCAGTCCAGCGGATCAGGCCGAGCGCCGCCTCGACCAGGCTCACCACCGGGTTGAAGGCGGCGGATACCGGTTGCAGCGCAAGGATCAACGCCACCAGAGCAGCGCCGGTGATGAGGCTGTTCTCGAGCAACTGCAGACCGACGTCGTTGGGGGAGAGGCGAGCGGCCGCGATGCCCGACCCGATCACGGCGGTCACGAGGAACGCGGTGCCGACTGTTTCGGCGGCCACCTTGCGTGCCAGATCGTTCACAGACCGCCGCCGATCAGCGCAGCGAGATCGGCGAGCGCCTCGCGCTGCACCCGGTAGTAAACCCAAACCCCGCGCTTGCTGCGCTCGAGCAAGCCTGACTCGTGCAGCACCTTGAGGTGGTGGCTGATCGTGGGTTGTGAGAGGTCGAACGCGTCGTTCAGGTCGCACACGCAGGCTTCGCCGTCGGCATGCGCGGCCACCAATGACAGCAGCCGTAGCCGCACTGGGTCGGCCATCGCCTTGAGCAGCGGAGCGATTCGCTCGGCTTGCTCGACGCTGAGCGCGGTCGACGTCAACGGAGAGCAGCATGCCACCGCCTGAGTAGGGGTCTGGACAGCCAGAGACTTTGACATGCATCTATGTTGACAGCCATCTATGTCTCGTGCAAACTCAAGACATAGACCTTCATCGATATCAAGGAGAAGTGCATGTCACGCATCCAGCTCGCTCTGAACGTGGAGAACCTCGAGGAGTCGATCGCGTTCTACACAACGCTGTTCGGCATTGCGCCGGCCAAGGTGAAGCCCGGCTATGCCAACTTTGCTATGGCGGAACCGCCGCTGAAGCTCGTGCTGCTCGAGAACCCCGGTAGCGGTGGCTCGATCAACCACCTCGGGGTCGAGGTGGCTGACGTCGACACGGTTGACGCCGAGCTCGTTCGACTGGGCGAGGCGGGGTTCGCCTCGCTCGAGGAGCGCGCCACCACCTGCTGCTACGCCAAGCAGGACAAGTTCTGGGTGCAGGACGCCCCCAACGGGGAGCGATGGGAGATCTACACAGTGCTGGCCGACAGCGAGACGTTCGCTGCCGAGCACGCACCCGCTGGCGCGAGCAGTCACGACGCGAGCCTCTCTGCGTGCTGCTAACTGGGTGCCGTTCTCTCGGCCTGCGAGTTGTGGCAGGTTTCCTCACATGAGTCTGGATGCCGCACGCGAGACCACTGATAGCGCAACCGAGCTGGCTGATCTCTTGGCCACGCTGCGGCAGGTGCATGCCTCGGGTCGTACCAAGAGCTATGAGTGGCGGATCGCGCAGCTCGAGGCGATCGGCCGCTTCTGCGACGAGCGCGAGGCCGAGATCGCTGCCGCGATCGGATCCGATCTCGGGCGCAACCCGTTCGACTCGTGGTTCGGTGAAATTGCCGGGTCGAAGGGTGAGGTCGACTTCGCGATCAAGCATCTGAAGGGGTGGATGAAGCCGCAGCGGGCGAAGGTGCCGTTGGCCCAGATGCCGGCCCAGGCGCGCATCCAGTACGAGCCACTGGGAGTCGTGCTGGTGATCGGCCCCTGGAACTACCCGGTCTTCCTCTCCCTCAGCCCGATCGTGGCTGCCGTGGCAGCCGGCAACTGTGTGGTGCTCAAACCCTCCGAGCTGGCGCCAGCCACCTCGGCGATGCTCGCCGAGCTGCTGCCGCAGTACCTCGACCCGGAAGCGATCAAGGTCGTCGAGGGTGACGGACCGCTGACCCAAGAACTCCTTGCCTTGGGCTTCGACCACGCGCTCTTCACCGGCGGCACCGAGATCGGCAAGAAGATCATGGCCGGCGCCGCGGCCACGCTCACTCCGGTGACGCTCGAGCTCGGTGGAAAGAGCCCGGTCATCGTGGCGGCGGACGCCGACCTCGGCGTCGTGGCTCGTCGCCTGGCGTGGGTGAAGCTCTTGAACTCGGGTCAGACCTGTATCGCGCCCGACTACGTGCTGGTCGATGCCTCGGTCAAGGACGCGCTCGTCGAGGAGCTCAAGACCGCGATCACCGACCAGAGTGTCGAGTCGCCCGACGGGCTGCGCATCGTCAACGAGCGTCAGTTCGATCGACTGGCAGGCGTTCTTGAGGCAACCAAGGGCACCGTCGCGCACGGCGGCACCACCGACCGCGACACCTTGCGGATGCACCCGACCGTGCTCGTCGACCCCGACGTCGACGAGCCCTCCATGACCGACGAGATCTTCGGGCCGATCCTCCCCGTGCTCACCTACACCTCGCTCGACGAGGCGATCGGGTTCGTGAACTCGCGCCCCAAGCCTCTTGCCGTCTACGTGTTCACCAAGACGAAGTCGCTCGGCGCGAAGGTCGTCGACTCCGTGCCCGCGGGGGGAGCGGTGGTCAACCACGTCGCCGTGCACTGCCTGACCCCCAGCTTGCCGTTCGGTGGAGTCGGCGCGAGCGGGATGGGCGCCTATCACGGTCGCTGGGGCTTTGAGGCGCTGAGCCACCGCAAGTCGGTGCTGGTCAAGCGGTTCCAGCCCGACCTGCGCGTCGTGTATCCGCCGTACGGCGAAAAGGCGCAGAAGCTGATGCGCCGACTGTTCTGATCCAGACCGTTCTAGTACGTCACGGGCAGCGTCTTGATGCCGTTGAGCCACGGCGAGCGCATCCGGGAAGGTTCGCCGGTCCGGGCAATGTTTGGCGCGAGGTCGGCCAAGGCGTCGAAGATCAGCTTGATCTCGGTGCGCGCCAGGTTCGCCCCGATGCAGTAGTGCGCGCCGTGTCCGCCAAAGGCCAGGTGCGGGTTGGACTCGCGGGTGATGTCGAACGTGTACGGATCATCGAAGACGTCTTCGTCGTGGTTGGCGCTCGCGTAGAACAGCCCGACCCGCTGGCCGGCCTTGATCTGCACGCCGCCGAGCTCTACGTCTTCTAGCGCGGTGCGCTGGAACGACGTCACGGGGGTGGCCCATCGGATCACCTCGTCGATCATCGTCACGGGCCGCTCTTTCACCCACAGGTCCCACTGGTCGGGGTGATCGAAGAAGGCATTGAGTCCGTGGGTCGTCGCGTTGCGGGTGGTCTCGTTTCCGGCGACGGCCAGGGCGATCACGAAGAAGCCGAACTCGTCGTCGGTCAGTCCGCGGCCGTCGACGTCGGCGTTGACCAGCTTGGTGACGATGTCGTCGCTCGGAGACTCGCGACGCTCGGCGGCCAGCACCATCGAATACATCAACAGCTCAGCGGCCGCGGCCGCGGGATCGTTGTCTTCTCGGGCCAGGTCGGCGTCGTCAGCGCCGGTCATCTGGTTGGTCCAGTCGAAGATCTTGCGCCGGTCATCGGCCGGGATGCCGAGCATGTCGCCGATCACTTCGAGTGGGAACTGCGCGGCCACCTGGTCGACGAAGTCTCCACTCCCGGTGGCGACCGCCTCGGCGACGATCCGTCGCGCGCACTCCTCGAGCCCAGCCTCGAGCGCTCCGATCGCGCGTGGCGTGAAGCCTCGGCTCACGATGCTGCGCAGCTGCGTGTGCTCGGGCGCGTCCTGGTTGATGATCACCACCTGGGTCATCTCCACTGACTCGCGCGTGGCGGTCACCGGGTTGCGGATGATCACGCCGTTCTCGCGGCTCGAGAACACCTTGCTGTTCTTCGACACCGCCGCGACGTCGGCGTGCTTGGTCACCGCCCAGTAGCCGGTTCCGGCTGCATCCGACATGCCGGCGAGGGCTGCGGGCTCCTGCTCGACCCAGCTCACCGGCGCACTGGCCCGCAGGGCACGGAACTCGTCGTGCGGCACGCCCGCCTGGTTCACGTCTGGATCGGTGAGGTCGAAGCCGGGCGACGTGATCGGAGCGGTTGTCATGGCCGGGACCCTACCGAGGAGGGCTGGTTCGACGTGGGGTTTCGAGGCTCAGGCCTGGCGGCCTTCACACCTCAACCACCGGTGGTCGAGCAGGCGTTTCGGGGCACGAGCAACGGCGTCATCGAGACCCCCGCAGCTCGCACGATTACGCCGTTTGGATCGCCGGGTCTCGACGACGCTCGCTAAAGCTCGCTGCTCGACCAGCGGCCAGCTCCCGGAGGTCGAGCAGGCGTTGCGAGGTACGAGCAACGGCGTCGTCGAGACCCCCGCAGCTCGCACGATCACGCCGTTTGGCTCGCCGGGTCTCGACGACGCTCGCTGGCGCTCGCTGCTCGACCACCGGTGGGGGTCTCGACGACGCTCGCTGGCGCTCGCAGCTCGACCACCGGTGGGGGTCGCTTGGTCTCGACGACGCTCGCTGGCGCTCGCTGCACGGCGCTGTCATCGACC
>JBAUWM010000284.1:0-13123 GCA_049583775.1 Nocardioides sp. | reverse complement strand
CACGTCGGCGCCGACCTCCTCCACGACGCCCACGCACTCGTGCCCGATGGTCGCCCCCGCGTCGATGTCGTTGTGGCCGCGGTAGGGCCAGAGGTCCGAGCCGCAGATGCACCCGGCCACGACCTTGACGATCGCGTCGGTGGGCTCCTCGATGGTCGGGTCGGCGACCTCCTCGAAGCGGATGTCGCCGGGGGCGTGGATCGTGGTTGCGCGCATGCTCGGATCCTGCCACGTGGCCCCCACGCTCGGGACCGTGGCCCGCAGCACACCCGGCACGTCGCGACTGGCGTTATCTCATATCTGAGATACCGTGGTGGGCATGGCTGACTACAAGGGTCGCATCGGCAACCTGATCCGCGACGCCCGCAAGCACCGGGGCCTCACCCAGCACCAGCTCGCCGAGCTCCTCGGCACGAGCCAGAGCGCGATCAACCGCATCGAGAAGGGTCACCAGAACCTCTCGCTGGAGATGCTGGCCCGGATCGGCGAGGCCCTCGACTCCGAGATCGTGGCTCTCGGAGCCGGCCCGACGCACCTTCGAGTGCAGGGCCCCACCACGCTGTCCGGCTCCATCGACGTCAAGACCTCCAAGAATGCCGGCGTCGCCCTCCTCTGCGCGTCGCTGCTCAACCGCGGCCGCACCACGCTGCGGAAGGTCGCGCGTATCGAGGAGGTCAACCGGCTGCTGGAGGTGCTCAACAGCCTGGGGGTGCAGACCCGCTGGCTCAACGACGACAACGACCTCGAGATCGTCCCGCCGCGCGAGCTCAACCTCGAGCAGATGGACGAGGCAGCGGCTCGGCGCACGCGTTCGGTGATCATGTTCCTCGGCCCGCTGCTGCACCGCGCCGACTCGTTCGATCTCCCCTACGCCGGGGGCTGCAACCTCGGCACCCGCACCGTCGAGCCACACCTGACCGCCCTGCGCCCGTTCGGCCTCGAGGTCAAGGCCACTGACGGCAACTACCACGCGCAGGTCAACCGTGCGATTGAGCCTCAGCGGCCGATCGTGCTCACCGAGCGCGGCGACACGGTCACCGAGAACGCCCTGATGGCCGCCGCACTGCACCCGGGCACCACGATCATCCGCAACGCGTCGTCCAACTACATGGTGCAAGACCTCTGCTTCTACCTGCAGCGGCTTGGCGTGACGGTCGAGGGTGTGGGCGGCACGACTCTTACCGTGACCGGCCTCGAGACGATCGACGTCGACGTCGACTACGCGCCGTCCGAGGACCCGATCGAGGCGATGTCGTTGCTGGCAGCGGCGATCGTCACCAAGTCGTCGATCACCATCAAGCGTGCGCCGATCGAGTTTCTGGAGATCGAGTTGGCCGTGCTGGAGGAGATGGGGTTCGAGTACTCCCGCTCCGAGGAGTACACCGCCAGCAACGGGCACACCCGCCTGGTCGACCTTCACACGCGGCCCTCTCAGCTGCGAGCGCCGCTCGACAAGATTCACCCGATGCCGTTTCCCGGGCTCAACATCGACAACCTCCCGTTCTTCGCCGTGATCGCGGCGGTGGCCGAGGGTCAGACGTTCCTGCACGACTGGGTCTACGAGAACCGGGCGATCTATCTCACCGAGCTGAACAAGCTCGGTGGTCAGGTCAAGCTGCTCGACCCGCACCGCGTGATGATCGAGGGCCCCACGTCTTTCTCGGGCGCCGAGTTGATCTGTCCCCCGGCGCTGCGTCCCGCCGTGGTGATCCTGTTGGCGATGCTGGCGGCCAAGGGCACCTCGGTGCTGCGGAGTACCTACGTGATCCACCGCGGCTACGAGGACCTCGCTGAACGGCTCAACACCCTCGGCGCCAACATCGAGACGTTCAGAGACATCTGAGGGCCCGAGCAAGCGCGCGGTGCAGCCACACCAGTGGCCCGGCGCGTGATACTGCCCGTGTGAGCCCACCGCGCACTGGTCGTCCTTACCTCGACGATGTCCTCGTCGAACCCGGCACTGTGGTGGCCATGGCACATCGAGGTGGCGGAGACCACGGCGAGCTGCAGGGCTTGGAGAACACGCTCGTGGCCTTTCGGCACGCGGTCGACCTCGGGTACCGCTACCTCGAGACGGACGTGCACGTCACCTCTGATGGCGCCCTGCTGGCGTTCCACGATCACGAGCTCGACCGACTGACCGACGGGCACGGCGCGCTAGCGCGGCTCCCCTACGCCGAGGTGCGTGAAGCTCGGGTCGGTGGGCGCGAGCCGATCCCGTCGTTGGCCGAACTCTTCGACGAGTTTCCTCAGGCTCGGTTCAACATCGACGTGAAGAGCCCAGGGTCGGTGCCAGCGCTCGCTGACTTCATCGCCGCACGTAACGCCCACGACCGAGCGCTGGTCGGCTCGTTCTCACTGACGCGTCTCCAGGAGTTCCGGCGACTGACCGCCGGACGGGTGGCGACCTCGGCATCACCCCCCGAAGTCGCTGCATTCCTCATGGCGCCCGACGCGCGGCTCGCAGCCAGGCTGTGCGGCCAGTTCGACGCTTTCCAGATCCCGGTCCGCCGTCGTGGTGTCCGAGTCACCACGCCCGGCTTGATCCGCCGTGCCCATGCGCTCAACCGGCACGTGCATGTCTGGACGATCAACGAGGTGGCGGAGATCGAGACCCTGCTCGAGCTCGGAGTCGACGGGTTCGTCACCGATCGCACCGACACCCTCAAGGACGTGCTCGTCGAGCACGGTCGCTGGCGAGCGAGTACTCCGTGACCGCCGCGATCGCAGACCTGGGACCGCTCGAGCGCGCGCGTGAACAGAAGGCCTGGTCGTGGTACGACTGGGCCAACAGTGCCTACTTCACCACGGTGCTCTCGGTGCTCTTTGCGCCGTACATGATCGAGGTGGCCGGCAAGGCAGCCGGGTGCGTCGATCCTGACGACACCTGCGACAAGACGGTGAGCCTCGTGGGGCTCGACCTGGCGGCGGGCTCGCTGCCGTTCTACCTGACCAGCTTCGCCACCATCCTCAGCGCGTTCTTGCTCCCAGTGGTCGGGGCGTTCGTCGACCGTTCGGCGCACAAGAAGCGTCACATGGCGGGGTTCGCCTGGGCTGGTGCGGCATCCGCCTCGATGTTGTTCTTCATGAAGGACGACGACTGGCAGATCGGCGCCGTAGCTGTCGTGCTGAGCAGCGTGCTGGCCGGGTGCTCGCTGGTGAGCTACTCGGCGATCCTCGTCGACATCTCGACCGAGGAGG
This sequence comes from Nocardioides sp., assembly GCA_049583775.1. Lineage (GTDB taxonomy): Bacteria > Actinomycetota > Actinomycetes > Propionibacteriales > Nocardioidaceae > Nocardioides. The sequence continues at coordinate 9,922 of JBAUWM010000284.1, read as the reverse complement.
AGCGTGACCGGGTCTCGTCCCGGGGCTGGGCCTTCGGCTACCTCGGGGGCGGCACGCTGCTGGCGCTGAACCTCGGGGTGGTCCTCGGCCACGACGCGATGGGGCTGTCCACGAGTACCGCCGTCCGGATCTCGCTGTTGTCGGCTGCGGTCTGGTGGGCGGCCTTCACCATCATCCCGTTCGTGGGGCTGCGCGATCGTCCCCCCGTGGGGGCGGTCGAGGTGTCGGGATCGGTGTTCGACCGCAGCTTCGGCCAACTCTTCCGCACGCTCAAGGAGCTGCGCGGCTACCCGATGACCCTGACGTTCCTGGGCGCCTACCTGTTCTTCAACGACGGCATCCAGACCGTCATCTACGCGGCGTCGACCTACGGCTCCAAGCAGCTCGGCTTCGGCGACAGCGTTCTCATCGGCACCATCCTGCTCATCCAGTTCGTTGCCTTTGGTGGTGCGCTGCTGTTCGGTCGGCTTGCTCAGCGATACGGCAGCTATCGCCCGATCCTCTACGGCATCGGTGCGTGGATCGTGATCGTGGTGCTGGCCTTCTTCCTGCCGGCCGGGAACGTGCCGCTCTTCATGTTGGTCGCGGTGGCGATCGGACTGGTGCTGGGCGGCACCCAAGCCCTGTCCAGATCGTTCTTCAGCCTGCTCATCCCTCGCGGTCGCGAGGGCGAGTACTTCGCCCTCTACAACGCGGCTGAGCGGGGCACGTCCTGGCTGGGCACCCTCGTCTTCGCGCTGGTGTTCCAGCTCAGCGGGTCCTACCGGCCGGCGATCCTGGCACTGATCGTGTTCTTCGTGATCGGGGGGCTCCTGATGCTCCGCCTCGACCCCGAACGTGGCATCCGGGAGGCTGGAAACGCGGTGCCGCGAGCCCTCTGAACGTGAGCATGCGTGGAATCTTGAGCGGCTGGGTACGGTGGAGGTATTCACGGGCGGTCTCGCTCGTGGAGGGATCCACGCGAACACAGTTTGGAGGTGCCTCATGGCAGAGCGCACTTTGCGTGGCGCACGGCTCGGGGGTCAGAGTTTCGAGGACGAGCGCGGTATCGAGTTCGCCGCTCGTCAGCAGGTCGGCTATCGATGCCCGCAGGACCACGTCTTCGAGATCACGATGTCGGTCGAGGCCGACGTCCCCGCAGTGTGGGAATGCCCGCGCTGTGGTGCTGAAGGTCTGAGCACCTCCGGCATCGTCAAGGAGGAGAAGGCCGAGAAGCCGGTCCGAACCCACTGGGACATGCTCCTGGAGCGGCGTTCGGAGAAGGAGCTCGAGGACATCCTCAAGGAGCGGCTCGAGCTGCTCCGCGGCGGTGAGATCGGCCCAGCCCACTTGCACCGGTCGACCGGCAAGAAGCGCAAGGCCACCACGGCCTGACCACGTGGCCTGATCAGCGCTACGTCAGCATTGGTCGACTCACTCGTCGACCACCTCGCCCCGGATGACGGGTCCTTGTGACCCGGGTCCGGGGCGAGGTGCGTTCGGGCCCCCGAAGCCTGGCCCGAGCACGATCAGACGGTGCGTCACGACTCGGGTGAGCAGCGCGCGGAACACGGGACGCGTGAACGGCAGGATCAGCAAAATGCCAAACGCGTCGGTGACAAAGCCCGGGCTCAGCATGAACGTGCCGCCGATGAGAATGAGCGCGCCATCGGCCAGCTCACGCGCGGGCATTCGACCCGTTGAGAGTGCCGACTGCAGAGCGCGCCACGCGCGGGCACCTTCCTTCCGGATCACCCAGCTGCCGATGATGCTGTCGAGGATCAGGAGCAGGACCGTCCACCACGGACCGATCACCTGGCCCACTTGGATCAGGACATAGATCTCCAGAATCGGAACGACGATGAACGCAACGAACAGGATCCAAGCGACAGATCGACGGCGGGCCATCTCGCCAGTCTAGGCCGACGGTCAGACTGAGTTGAGCTCGTCGTGACGCGCCCGGCGCCACGCCCGCCTGGCCTGCGCCCGGCGCTCGCGCAGCCCCCACGCCGTGATCCGTTTGAGCGACTCCCCCGCTACGGCGCCGCTCATCTTGGAGTCGCCGCGTACCCGCTCGACGAACTCGATCGGCACCTCGCGCACCGTCAGGCCGGCGTGCAGGGTGCGGGAGACGAGGTCGGTCTGGAATACGTAGCCGGTGGAGCGGACCAGGGCGAGATCGATCTTCTCCAGCGTGGCTCGGTGAAAGAGTCGGAAGCCGGCGGTGGCGTCCTTGACCGAGATGCCGAGCAGCATTCGCACGTAGAGGTTGCCACCGCGCGAGAGCAGTTCACGGCGCACCGGCCAGTTCACGACGCTGCCCCCGGACACCCAACGCGACCCGATCACCAGATCAGCGTCGGGCAGGGCGTCGAGGAGGAGGTGGAGCTGCTCAGGCTGGTGCGAGCCGTCGGCGTCCATCTCGCCGATGACGTCGTAACCCCGCTCGAGGGCCCACGCGAAACCAGCGAGGTACGCCGCCCCGAGGCCACCCTTGGCAGCCCGGTGCAGCACGTGCACGGCGGGGTCGTCTGCAGCGAGTGCGTCGGCGATCCGGCCGGTACCGTCGGGTGACTCGTCGTCGACCACGAGCACGTCGAAGCCCGGCTGTGCCGTGCGGAGACGGCTGACGATCCAGGCGAGGTTGGCCGCCTCGTTGTAGGTGGGCACCACCATCACCACGCGCCCGAGGTGGGCAGTCAGCGGTTCAGGCCGCAGGTTGTGAGGCATGTCGCCCCCTGTCGTCTCTCCAGTCTGACCGACGATACGCGGCGAAGCCCAAGAGAAGCCCGACCATCAACACGGCGGGGCTCACGACTCGGAACGCCCAGCTCACCCGGGTTCCTGGAGTGAGCCCGGTCTTGAGGTCGACGGTCTGCACCAGGACGTCGCGGGTCATCCGGTCGGTGCGCTCGAGCACGTCGCCATCGGGACCGATCACCCCTGAGATGCCGTTGGTGGATGCGACGGCAACCGCGCGCCCCGACTCGATGGCGCGCGCACGGGTCATCGCGAACTGTTGCTCGATCTGGTCGGTGAAGATGAAGCTGGCGTTGCTGGTTTGCACGGTCAGCAGGTCGGCGCCGCGTTCGATCTGGTCGGCGAGCCCGTCGTCGTAGGCGATGTCGAAGCAGATTGAGTTGGCCAGGTCGACTCCCGCGACGCGCAGCGGCTCCCTGCGGGTACCGCTCAACATGTCGCGCGGGATTCGGTCGAGCTGGGCGAACAGACCGGACAGTTGGTCGCGGAAGGGGATGTATTCGCCGAACGCCACGGGGTGACGTTTGGTGTAACGCTCCCCCGCGCCGACGAGCGGCTCCCACACGATGCCCTGGTTGAGCACGTGGTCCTCCCCGGCGTCGACGATCACGCCCACCAGAATCGGCACCTGGATCGCCGCCACGGCCTGCTCGATCTGCGCGTTGGTCGACACGTCGTCGAAAGGATCGATCGCGGTCGAGTTCTCTGGCCACAGCACGAAATCGGGCCGCGGCGTGGTGCCGGCCGCTACCTCGTCGGCCAGGTCGACGGTGGCGTCCACGTGGTTCTGCGTGACCCGTCGCGGGTCGACCAAGATGTCGTTGGCCGGAGCCGGCACGTCGCCCTGCACGACCGCGATGGTGACCGAGCCGCTCGTGGCGAGCGTGATCGGTGCGACCGCGGGCACCAACGAGACGGCCGCAACCAGCACGACTCCCCCGAGGGCCAACTGCCGTTCGTCGCCGGGGCTCCGAGCAGCCAGCACCAGGCGGGCCAGCAGGAAACCGAAGGCGGCCACCAGGAACGACACGCCGTTGATGCCGCCATATGCCAGCGCCGAGGCCACCGGGGTGTCGACCACGCCGAAGCCGAGCCGACCCCAGGGCATGCCGCTGAAGGGCCATTCGCTGCGCACGATCTCGGACGTCGTCCATGCGCCAGCTAGCCAGAAAGGCCAGGCCCTCAGCCTCTGGAGCACCGGGGAGGCAGCGCCGACGAGGCCGTAGAAGACGGCCTCGATCCCGGCCAGCCCGGCCCACGGGCCGATGCCGATCGACGACTTCATCCACCAGATGTGCACGTAGTAGAAGGCGACACCAAAGGCGAGGCCGACGAGAAAGCCCTGACGTGACCGCAGGCCTCGTGTGGCCAGTGCGAATCCCGCGACAGCGACCGGCATCAGGTAGGCGATGGCGACCGGCTCGTAGGCCAGCGAGAGCAGCAGCCCGGCCAGCAACGCGAGCGGGACCCTGCGGAGCACGGTCGAACCGTACCTGGGTGAGCTGTGTCGGGGGATCTGCAGGGCTCCGGGAGGACCCCGCCACACCTTCGGCCGTCCTCCGGCGCGACGGGATGCCGCGACGGGGTCGTTGTCTAGGGGGTGGGGGGTCCTCCCGTGTCGCTCTCGCGGAGCGGACCGACCTCCGCGAACCAGGACGACAAGATGTTGGCGCTACACCTTGTCGAACCCCGATCACTCGGACGCCGGTCCGCGTGCCACGACCTGCATGAGCGGACGGCACAGGTTTGCGCCACGCCGCCTCGGTGTCAACAGTGCGCTGACCTGCACGGACGCGCAAATGTGCAGGTCAGGACGCTCTGCTACCCCCCAGAAATTCTTCACCAAATGTCTGGGGTGTCGGCGTGTCGTGCGCGACGCGCCGCGCACTGGCTTAGACCGGTCGGTTGCTAGTGTCCCGACCCTCAGGAAGGAGTGCTCGCGGATGACGGTCGAGTACGCGCTCAACGACACGGTTGCCCAGATTCACCTGGCTCGCCCCGAACGGCTGAACGCCGTGACGCCCGAGCTCACTCGGGCTCTCGCCGAGGCGCTCCGACGCGCGACGTCCGACCGGGCTCGCGCGATTGTTCTGGCCGGTCGCGGCCGGGCTTTCTGTGCTGGGCATGACCTGAAGGAGCCCGTGCCTGACGAGTCCGTCCTGCAGACGCGACATCGCCTCGAGGAGATCCAGGACGTCACGCGGCTGGTGCGCGCGTTTCCCGGGCCGGTCGTCGCGGCCGTGCACGGATATGCGCTCGGAGCCGGGTGCGAGTTCGCCTTGGCCTGCGACATCGTCGTGGCTGCCGACGACGCGGTGTTCGGCTTTCCCGAAGTCAGCGTGGGCCTGTCAGTCACCGGCGGCGTATCCCGCCTGCTGCCGATGCTGGTCGGTTGGGCCAAGGCCAAGGAGCTCCTGCTCGTCGGCGAACGGGTGAGCGGTGCCGAGGCTGCCGAGTTCGGCTTGGTCGCGCGTGCCGTGCCGTCAGGCACACACGAGCAGGTTGCCCTCGAGCTTGCCCGGCAGATCGCCGCGCGACCTGCGCTGTCGGTGAGCTTGGCCAAGCAGGTGCTCGACCAGGGGCTCGATGCCAGCGTCGAGGAGGCCATGGCCCGCGAGGTCGACCACGCTGTCCTGACTTCTCTCTCGGGCGAGGGAGACGCGCCCCGCGAGGCGTTCGGCCGTGCCTGAGGCCGACACCGGCACCTCGCTCGTCCACCACCTCGAGCATGCTGCGGCCACCTGGCCTGATCGTTCGGCCTGGACCTTTGAGGATGCCGCCGGCTCGACCACCACGTTGACCTTTGCCCACGTAGGTGAGCAGTCGGCGGCGTTGGCCGCCACGCTTGCCGGGCTCGGCGTGGTGCCCGGTGATCGCGTCGCCGTCATGATCGGCAACCGACCGGAGTTCCCGCTCCTGTGGTTGGCGCTGATGCGCCTCGGCGCCGCCATCGTGCCGCTGAACGTGCGCTACCGCTCCTCGGACGCCGCCCACGTGGTGGCCGACTCGGCCCCACGGCTGGCGGTGTGTGCCGCCGAGCACATGACGCTCCTAGCCCCGCTCGTGGAGACCCACGACGTGGCCGATCTGGTCGCGCTGGAGTCCGGTCCGTGGGTGCCGGAGAGAGGCTCCCTCGACCCCGCGTCCGTCGTGAACGTGCAGTACACCTCTGGTACTACCGGGCCACCCAAGGGCTGCCTGCTCAGTCATCGGTACTGGACGACGTTGGGTCGCTCGATGCTGACCGAGTTCCCGAACATCGCGCACGACGACGTGCTGCTGACCGCACAGCCGTTCCATTACATCGACCCTCAGTGGAACGTCGTCACGGCATTGATGGCCGGTGCCCACCTCGTGGTGCTCGACGGCTTTCACCCCTCGACCTTCTGGGATCGGGTGCGTGCTCACGGGGTCACGTACTTCTACTGTCTGGCCTCCATGCCGACCCTGCTCCTCAAGATGCCCGCAGAACCGGCTGATCGCGAACACCACGTGCGCGCGGTGCAGTGCTCGGCCATCCCGCCCTCACGCCACGCAGATCTCGAGGAACGTTGGGGCGTCGGCTGGTACGAGGCCTTCGGGATGACCGAGACCGGTGCCGACATACGCGTCTCAGCCGCCGAGCACGACGAGTTGGTCGGATCGGGCTGTTTGGGGCGCCCGGCTGGGCACCGCGAGGCTCGCGTTGTCGACGGCCAGCTGTGGCTGCGGGGCGACGGCATGATGGACGGCTACCTGGGGCACCCGGATCCGTTTGATGCGGAGGGGTGGTTTCCCACTGGTGACCTGGCCCGATTCGACGACTCCGGTCGGATCTACCTGCAGGGGCGACTCAAGGACATGATCCGACGGAGCGGCGAGAACATCGCGGCCCACGAGGTCGAAGAGGTGCTGGCGGGCCATCCGGCCGTGCGGCTGGCCGCGGTCGTGGGCGTGCCTGACGAGGTTCGCGGCGAGGAGGTCAAGGCCTACGTCGTGGCCCCAGGAGCATCGCCCGCTGAGCTCGAGGCGTGGTGTGCTGAGCGGTTGGCATCGTTCAAGGTGCCGCGACTCTGGGAGTTCCGCGACGACCTGCCGCTCACGGCGTCCCACCGCGTCGAGAAGGCGAAACTGTGACCCTCGAGGCAGACCTGCTGCTCACCAACGCGCGTGTGCGCACCCTGGAGGGCGACAACCGCGGCGCCATGGCGACGTCGATCGCCATCTGGCGCGACCGGATCGTGGCACTCGAGGACGTCGCTGCGCGCCGGACCATCGACCTGGACGGCGCCGTCGTGACCCCCGGCTTCCACGACGCGCACAACCACATGGCGTGGTACGGGCTGAGCCTCGACGAGGTCGACCTGCGAGTGCCGAACCTCGACGCTCTCTACAGCGCCGTGGAAGCTCGCGCCGCCGAGCTGCCAGCGGATGCCTGGGTGGTGGGGGCCGGCTATGACGAGAACAAGCTCGGTGCGCATCCGGATCGCGACGTTCTCGACCGTGTGGGCGGCGGGCGACCAGTCTGGCTCAAGCACACCTCCGGGCACATGTGCAGCGTGAGCTCGGCAGTGCTCACCCAGCTCGACATCGCCGACCGGGCTCCGCACGTGCCAGGTGGCCTCGTCGTGACCGACCCGGCGGGCCGCCCCACCGGGCTCCTCCAGGAGCAGGCCCAAGGGTTGGTGAACCAGCTGGTGCTCCCCTACCCGGTCGCGTCGCTCGTGGCCGCGATCGAGCGAGCCGCAGAGGTCTACCTCTCCCAAGGCATCACCAGCGTCGTGGAGGCCGGCGTCGGTGGTGGCTGGATCGGCAAGTCCCCGGTCGAGGTGGCTGCCTACCAACGCGCACTCGACGAGGGTCGACTACCCGTCCGTGTCGAGTTGATGGTGGCCGCCGACGTGCTGCACCGGGTGCCCGCGCACGCGGACGACGCGATCTCGCTCGGCCTCGACCTCGGTATCCGCACCGGGCTGGGCAATGACCGGCTGATGCTGGGCCCGGTCAAGGTGTTCTCCGACGGGTCGCTCATCGGGCACACCGCAGCAATGTGTGATGACTTCTCCGACACCCCCGGCACGCGCGGCTACCTTCAGGACGACGCCGACGCCCTGCGGCAACGGATTCTCGACGCGCACCAGTCGGGGTGGCGCGTGGCCGCGCACGCGATCGGGGACGCCGCCATCACCCTCGTGCTCGACTGCTTCGAAGAGGCGCAATCGCGGTGGCCGCGCGTCGACGTCCGGCACCGGATCGAGCACTTCGGAGTAGCCCGCCCAGAGCACGTGACCCGCGCCGCCGAACTGGGCGTGGTGCCGGTGCCGCAGGGCCGTTTCGTGGGCGAGATCGGCGATGGAATGCTGCGCGCCCTCGGCCCGGAGCGCAGCGGCTGGGCCTACCGGTACCGCTCCCTGCTCGACGCGGGCGTGGTGGTGCCCGGCAGCTCGGACCGCCCCGTGGTCGACGGTGCGCCGCTGCGCGGAATGCACGACATGGTGAACCGGCTGACCGATGGAGGTCTCCCCTGTGGCCCTCAGGAGGCGATCACCGGGCTCGAGGCGCTGACCGCATACACCTACGGCTCGGCGTACGCCTCGCACCAGGAGGCCGACCGCGGCACGCTCGCGGTGGGCAAGCTGGCCGATCTCGCGGTGCTCAGCGACGACCCGGCCACGGTGGCGCCTCACCGGATCCGCGACATCGAGGTTCTGCGCACCCTGGTGGGGGGTGAGCTCACGTGGCAGGCCTGAACGATCTCGTCGCCCTCGACGACCTGGCTCCCGACCAGGTCGCGCAGGTGCGCCGGATCTACGAGACGGCGTTTCCCGACGAGCTCACCGCGCCCTTCGACGACCTGAGGGTTGACCGGATGCTCGTGCGCATCGATGAGTCCGGGCCTGCGGCCCTGGCCCTAGTCCGCGATCTAGCAGATGCGCAGGTGGACACCGGCTGGACCTTTCTGCGTTACTACGCAGCCGGAAAGCGAGGCGCTGGCGTCGGTTCGCTGATGTGGAAGCAGCTCACGTCTCTGCTCGCGATGGAGGGACGCGCCCGGTTGCTCTGGGACGTCGAGGACCCCGACGAGCCGGGGCTCTCGCTCGGGCTGGCTGACGAGCATCGCCGGCGGATCGCTTTCTACGAACGACTGGGTGGGCGCCTGCTCCCGGTTCGCGAGTACGCACCCCCGCACGACGACGGGCACGCGCCCCGGCTCCTGCTCATGGAGCAGCCGCTGCTACCCCAGTCTCCCGAACCGGCGCTCACAGACCTGGTGGAGGCGGTTTTCCGTTTTCGCTACGGCTGCCCGGCTTCTCATCCGGCAACGCGCGCTGCCTTGGAGTCGATCGCTGAGCAGCCCTGACAGGAGATAGTCCTGCGTCAATGCGCAAATGGCGTAGATCCTCCGGCTAGAGTGCGCTCATGAGCATCGAGACGTCCATCGGCCTCGAGACGGGGCAGCCCTACCCGTACCACCGCGTCGAGCTGGTCGAGCCCGACTGGCGCCGCTTCCCGGGATGGCGCGACGTCACCGCGGCCGACTGGGCGTCGGTGCAGTGGCAGCGGGCGCACTGCGTGAAGAACGTGCGCCAGTTGCGCGACCTGCTGGGCGACCTGGTCGACGAGCGGTTCTACGCCGACCTCGAGCGAGACCAGGCTGAACGGGCCACGATGTCGATGCTGGTGCCGCCCCAGATGCTCAACACGATGCTGCCGTACGCGGAGCCGGGAATGGCAGGCACCTGGACCGACGAGCTCTACGCCGACCCGATCCGTCACTACATGCTGCCGGTGTTCTCCGACCGGCGAACCGACTGGCCGTCGCACCCGCACGCCACTCGTGACTCTCTGCACGAGCACGACATGTGGGTCGCTGAGGGCCTCACGCACCGCTACCCCACCAAGGTGCTGGCCGAGTTGCTACCCACCTGCCCGCAGTACTGCGGGCACTGCACGCGGATGGACCTGGTGGGCAACTCGACCGCCGTGGTCGACAAGTTGAAGTTCGTGGCGAAGCCGACCGACCGACACGGTGCGATGCTCGACTACCTGCGCCGCACCCCGAGCGTTCGCGACGTCGTCGTCTCGGGAGGCGACGTCGCGAACCTGCCTTGGCCACGGCTCGAGGCCTTTCTCGAGTCGCTGTTGCAGATCGAGAACATCCGCGACATCCGGCTGGCCACCAAGGCGCTGATCGGTCTGCCCC
>JBAUWM010000283.1:0-2537 GCA_049583775.1 Nocardioides sp. | reverse complement strand
CCTTACGCAGCTCGTCGCCAGCACCCTCGGCGGCCTGCAGCAGGTCGCGGCGCAGGTGCTCCACATAGGGGGTGATGTCCATAGACATCAATCTGACATCAGAATGATGTCATGTCAAGTCACTATGACATCACATCTGACGCCCGATGACGTCATTCGGCGCAGCGTCGCCCCCGCAGGGGTGGTACCGCCACGTCGCGAGCCGCCTACCGTGCCGAGGAGGCGGCCCTGCCGCGAGGTGGTGAGGGCGGTGAGGGCGAGTCAGCGCGGAAGGAACAGGATCCATGGTCGAGGCAGCAGGAGCGGCCGTCGCGCCCATGGCCGCCGGCACGATCATCGACGCCAACGTCGTCGACTACCTTATCGTGGGGCTCTACTTCGCTTTCGTGCTCGGAATCGGCGTGCTGGCCCGGCGTCAGGTGTCCGACTCGGTCGACTTCTTCCTGTCCGGCCGGTCGCTCCCGGCGTGGGTGACCGGGCTCGCGTTCATCTCGGCCAACCTCGGAGCCGTCGAGATCATGGGGATGTCGGCCAACGGCGCCGAGTTCGGACTCCCCGCGGTGCACTACTTCTGGATCGGCGCCGTGCCGGCCATGCTGTTCCTCGGCGTGGTGATGATGCCGTTCTACTACGGCTCAAAGGTTCGCTCGGTGCCGGAGTTCATGTTGCGGCGCTTCGGCCCGGCCGCCCACCTGGTGAACGCATCGTCGTTCGCTGTCGCTCAGCTGCTGATCGCGGGCATCAACCTCTACCTGCTCGCGAGCATCATCAAGGCCCTGCTGGGGTGGGAGCTCTGGATCGCCCTGGTCGTCGCAGCCGCGATCGTCCTGGCCTACATCACCCTGGGCGGGTTGAGCGCCGCCATCTACAACGAGGTGCTGCAGTTCTTCGTGATCGTCGCGGCGCTGCTTCCGCTGACCCTCATCGGTCTGCACCAGGTGGGTGGCTACGGCGGACTGAAGGACAAGATCGCCGAGGCGGCGGCTCGCAACGACGCCGTGGCCAGCGCCGAGCAGCAGCTGAACTCCTGGCCCGGCAATGCACTCTCGGGCTTCAGCAACGACTTCCTCTCGGTGGTGGGAATCGTCTTCGGGCTCGGGTTCGTCCTGTCCTTTGGCTACTGGACGACCAACTTCGTCGAGGTGCAGCGGGCGATGGCCAGTGACTCGATCTCCTCGGCTCGCAAGACACCGATCATCGGTGCGTTCCCGAAGATCCTGATCCCCTTCATCACGATCCTTCCCGGGATGATCGCAGCGGTGGCGGTCGCCGAGATCGCGGAGGTCAAGGCTGGTGGCGCCGTCGACGGCGGCGCCTCGGGTGACGGCGTCACCTACAACGACTCGCTGCTGTACCTGATGCGCGACGTGTTGCCCAACGGCCTGCTCGGCGTCGCGATCGCCGGCCTTCTGGCCGCCTTCATGGCAGGCATGGCGGCCAACATCTCGGCGTTCAACACGGTGCTGAGCTACGACCTGTGGCAGTCCTACGTCGTGAAGGAGCGTGACGACGACTACTACCTGCTGGTAGGTCGCGTCGCCACCGTGGTGGCCACCGTCGTGGCCATCTTCACCGCCGGGCTCGCCGCCAACTTCTCCAACATCATGGACTACCTTCAGGCGCTCTTCGGGTTCTTCAATGCCCCGCTGTTCGCCACGTTCATCCTCGGCATGTTCTGGAAGCGGATGACACCCACGGCCGGCTGGGTGGGACTGGTCTCTGGCACGGCCGCTGCCGTCGGGGTCGCATTCTTGAGCGAGGGCACGTTCGGGTCGTGGAGCGCAGGTGTGATCCCGGTCGGTGGCCAGGGCGCGGCGTTCCTCGCGGCCGGTGCCGCCTTCGTGGTCGATATCGTCCTGAGCGTGGTCATCTCCCTGGTCACCACACCGAAACCTTCCTCCGAGCTGCGCGGCCTGGTCTACTCCGAGACCCCGCGCGAGGACCTGGTCGATGCCGACGAGGCCGGGTACCCCTGGTACCGCCGAACCGTGCCGTTGGCCGGCATCGCCCTCGCGCTCGTCGTCGCCCTGAACATCGCCTTCTGACTCATCGCTCCGAGAGGACCGCCATGCCCACGCCAGACACTCCACCAGCCGCACCGGGACGCCGGTCGAGGCATGCCGCCGGCGTGCTCGACATCCGCAACGTGATCGGCGCACTGCTCAGCCTGTACGGGGTGATCCTGCTGGTCACCCGGGTCGTCGAAGGGGACGAGGGCGGTGCGCGGACCGAGGGGCTGAACGCCAACCTGTGGGCCGGGTTGGCTCTGCTCGCCGTGGGAATCGGCTTCTTGCTGTGGGCCCGGATGCGTCCAGTCGTGGTGCCCGAGGCGGCGCCTGACTCCGAGAAGTCGGACGGAGCACCGGGTCGGGCGACCGACCCGACACGCGAGACCTTCTGACAGACCGCCGCCCGACGCCGACGCCGACGCCGGACCCCGCCGCCCCGGTCCGGGGCATCTGGCGGGAGCGTCTCGCGGGGGGGCGGCGTCTCGCGGGGTCAGCGTCTCGCGGGGTCAGGGGGGATCGCTCAGAGAT
>JBAUWM010000282.1:0-2212 GCA_049583775.1 Nocardioides sp. | reverse complement strand
CGCTGTGGGGCGTGGAGCAGGGCGACTTCATGACACCCTGAGAAACAGCACATCTGATAGGTGTCGCCTCTCCTAGAGAGGCGTGGCGTAGGCCTGCGAAGTCGTCTCCCTCCAGTTTGGAGCCAGTCATGTCCCAGAACATTCAGACGGCCGACTACGTCGTCGTCGGCGCTGGCAGCGCAGGTGCGGCGCTCGCACGCCGACTCGCGGACTCCGGTGCCGAGGTGCTCCTGGTCGAGGCCGGTGGCAGCAACCGATCGGCGCTCGTGGGGGTGCCCGGGATGATGGGCGCGATGCACGGCGTCCCACGGCTGCAGCAGACCGTCACCTGGCAACCCCGCACAGAACCGCAGCCTGAAGCGGCTGACCGACGAATCTCTCAGATGCACGGTCGTGGGCTGGGGGGCGGCAGTGCGGTGAACGGGATGATCTTCGCCCGCGGGCACCGGAGCAACTACGACGGCTGGGCCTCTGACGGATGTACCGGCTGGGCCTACGACGACGTACTCCCGATCTTCCGGCGCCTCGAGCGGTTCGAGGATGGCGCCTCGGAGTTCCGGGGTGGTGATGGTCCGATCGGCGTGAGCCGGGCCCGGAACGTCAGCCCGGTGACCGAGAGCTTCCTGGATGCCGTCGCGGCCACCGCCGGGGTCCAGCGCGATCGCGACTACAACGCGGCCGAGCAGGAGGGAGCCTCGCCGGCCCAGCTGAACGTATGGGCGGGCCGACGACAGAGCGCTGGCCACGCCTACCTGCACGATGCGCCGGCCAACCTGCGCGTGAAGACCGGGTCGCAGGTGACCAAGGTGGTGATCGAGCGGGGTCGGGCGACCGGGATCGAGGTCGTTGCCGGCCGCCGGGTCGAGCGCATCGGAGCCCGCCAGGAGGTACTGCTCTCCTCAGGATCCTTCCGCTCGGCTCAGCTGCTGATGCTCTCCGGGGTCGGTCCCGCGTCCCACTTGAGGGAGCATGGCATCGCCGTCGAGGCAGACCTACCGGTCGGCGACAACCTTCAGGACCACGTCGTCCTGCCACTGGTCTTCAACGCCACCCGTGGCAGGGTCGTGACGCCGCGCACGTTCCTCTCGGCCCTGGTCCGCGAAAAGATCCGCCCTGACTCGACCTTCATGGGGAGGTCCTACGTGGAGGGAATCGCTCATGTGCGTTCCACGTACGCCGATGATCGCCCGGACCTCCAGCTCTTCGCGCTCCCACACGGTCAACGCGGTGAGGATGCCAGCAACCCGGGCACCCACCCGGACGTGGAGGGGCCAGCCTTCACCGTCTTCGCTGTGCTCCTGAATCCTCGGAGCCGGGGCACAGTGCGGCTGGCGTCCACCGACCCGTCGGTCTCGCCGATGATCAACCCTCACTACCTGAGTGAGCCCGCCGACGTCGACGTCCTGGTCTCAGCCGTGGCCCTGGTGCGCGAGATCATGGACCATCCTCGGATCACCCGCGAGATCCGGACCGAGCTCGCACCCGGTGTCAAGGTCACCGGACGGGATGCCATCCGCAACGACGTGCGTCAGCGCATATCCAGCGTCTACCACCCGGTGGGCACCTGCCGGATGGGCGCCGACGATCGATCCGTCGTCGACCCCCAGCTGCGCGTACGAGGCATCGACGGGCTGCGAGTGGTTGACGCCTCGGTGATGCCGACGATCCCGGGTGGCAACACCAACGCCCCGGCAATCATGATCGGCGAGCGTGGCGCCGACCTGATCGGCGGACGACCATGACTGCGAGGCACGACCTCGTCATCGGCGCCGATGTCTCCGATGGGGCACCGATCAAGCAGCTGTGTGAGGCCCCCTTTACAGCGCTATCACGCCGGGGCGTGTGATTCGCGAGCGCGGAGCAGTCTGATCTGGAGCATGGCTTCATAGCGTGCTTCGGGGCATTGGAGGTCGAGTTCGCCGACCTCGCTCATGCGGCGTAGCCGGTATCGGACCGTGTTGGGGTGTACGTGTACCGCTTCGGCTGTCGCGTTGACGTCGACGAACGAGTCGAGCCACGCCTCGAGGGTGCTGACCAGGTCTGACCCGGCGGTGGCGTCCAGGGCAGCGAGTCGCATGACGGGGCCGACGAGCTGTACGCCCTTGTCCTCGACGAGGTTGCACAACTCCATCATCAGCACCCCCATCTGGACGTCTTCGGCGTGCACGACCTGCCCTAGCTGCCCCGGCTGCCTCGGCTGCCCCGGCTGCCC
>JBAUWM010000281.1:0-3877 GCA_049583775.1 Nocardioides sp. | reverse complement strand
GACGGCTTCTCGACGAACGCCCGCACCAGGTGTGCACCCGGGGTGCTCTCCAGCGGCTTGCCGAGGTAGATGTAGCCGAAGGCTGGCGAGGCAAAGGTCGGCGCGATGCCGATCGTGACGAGCCATCCGTCACGGGCCACGCGGAGGGCCGTGCGCACGGCGTCCGCGAAGCCGTCAGGGTCGCTGATCACGTGGTCGGCCGCGAACGACCCCATCACGGCGTTCGGGTCGCGGGCCTCGAGCAACGCAGCCGCGAGTCCGATAGCGGCCATGGAGTCGCGGGCCGAGGGCTCCGCCACCACGGACTCCGGAGCCAGCTCGGGCAGCTGCGCGATCACCGAGTCACGGTGCGCCCGGCCGGTCACCACGACGAAGCGGTCGCCCACCAGAGGCGCCAGCCGGTCGTGGGTGCCCTGGAGCAGCGAGCGCCCCGACGCCGTCAGGTCGTGGAGGAACTTCGGGGACGTCGAGCGCGAGAGGGGCCAGAGCCGGGTGCCGGCTCCACCGGCCGGCACGACAGCCCAGAAGTCATCGGTCTCGTCGCTAGCGCCCATGCGCCGGAAGGCTAGTGCCACCTGGGCAGACTGGGCGCCATGCCCCCCGCTATCCCCGACACGTTCGCCGCCCTGCTGACCGATCTCCTGCGCTCCGACGCGGGCCGGCCGCTGGTGACGTTCTACGACGACGAGACCGGTGAGCGGGTCGAGCTGTCGGTGACTACCTACGCCAACTGGGTGGCCAAGGCGGCGTCATTGATGGTCGAGGAGCTCGACCTGGAGAAGGGCTCGACCCTGCGGATCGACCTGCCCACGCACTGGCTCGGCACGGTCTTCCTCGGTGCGGCTTGGACAGCCGGTCTCGTGGTGAGCGATGCCGACCTGCCGGACGCGGTGGTCTGCGGACCCGACACTCTTGCCCCGTGGGTCGATCGCGCCGACGACGTCGCGGTGCTCGCCTGCGCGCTGCTGCCGCTCGGCGTTCGTTTCGCGACCCCGGTGCCACCCGGCGTCCACGACGTGGGGGTGGAGATCTGGTCACAGCCCGATGCGTTCATACCGTGGGACCCGCCGTCGGGCGACGACCTTGCACTCGACCTCGCCGGAGGCCGTACGACGCAGCGCGAGCTGATGGAAGCAGCCGCCGCCGGGAGCCTTCTCACCGACGGCGGCCGCCTCCTGTCGGAGGCGAACCCGGCTTCCCCACCGGGGATCGCCTCCTTCGTGGAGCCGCTGATAGTCCGCGGCTCCCTCGTCCTGGTCACTCGGGCCGAGCGGGAGCGCCTCGAGGCGACTTTCGTCGCCGAGCGCGCGACCGCCCGCTTCCCTGCCTGAGGACAGGACTCCTCAGGTCGACTGGGCGTCGCCCTAGCCGACCATGTCGTAGACCTCCATGCCGGAGCCGAGCAGCTCGGGCGCCGCGAATCCTTCCGCGTTGGCTTGAACCAGCCAGAGCTGACCGTTGCCCTTGCTGCGGAGCACCAGGTCGGGGTGGCCGACCAGCTCGACGTCACTGATGCCGACGACCCAGTCAAAGGGACGCAGGTTGACGTCGAGGTCGCGCCCGCCGATCAGTCCGCCCGGGCCATTGCCCGCGTAGACCTCCAGCTTCGGTCCGCGGCGGATCAGGCTGTCAGGTGCGCCGTCAGGACCCCAGAGCCCGATGCCGAACTGCTGCTGCCCAGCCACCTTGCTGAACGCGACAAAGCTCTCACCGAGTCCGTCGAGGCCGGTGCCGGGATAGATGCGCATGCTGCCGCCGCGAGGTTGGCCCATCAGGTCTGGCCATCCGTCGCCGGTCATGTCTCCGACTGCAGCGAGCAGACCCACGCTCTTGAAACCGTCGGCAATCTTGCGGAACGGGCCGTACATGCCGTTTCCGAGGCCGAGCCGCAGGAACAGGACGCCGTCCTTGGCTCGCCGGGTGACCAGGTCGGTGAAGCCGTCGCGGTCCCAGTCACCGACGTTGAGGATCTTGTTGACGCCGGTGAGGTTCACCGCCATCGGAACTGGTTTGCCGAGCTTGTAGGCGCTGGTGTTCTTGCGCTTCTTGGCGTTGTCGGGGGCACCGATCGGCTTGATCGGGATGACGAACCCCTTGCCGTCGCTGGCCCGACGCACGATGAGGTCTGGCTCGGGAGTGCTGGTGACGTTCGACTCGAGCTGACGGCCGCCGAAGCCGACCTGGGTCTGCGCCGCCAACTTCCGGATCTCGGGCAGCTTGGCGTAGAGGTACTTGCCCGGGCAGGCGGTCGACCCGGCGTCGCGGTGGCCGTTGATGGCGCGGAAGTTCTTCGACGTCACGTACTGCTGCATGGAGCCGGCCTTGACCCCGTGCAGCGACAACTTCCAACCGAAGAGCGCGCCGTAGGCCTGGATCATCGCCTGGCTGGGCATGGCTTCTTCGAAGTTGCCGATGGCCGACATGGCGAACGCATCGTCGTTGAAACCCAAGGTGTGCGCACCGACCACCGGGCGGTCGACCCCGCCGTACCGGCCTTCCCAGATGCGACCGAAGCGGTCGACCAGGTAGTTGTAGCCGACGTCGCTCCAACCCCGAGATTTCGTGTGGTAGGCGTAGATGCCGCGCAGGATCGCGGGCACGTCCTTGGCCTTGTAGTTGTTGGCGTTCACCGTGTGGTGAACAAACCCGGCGTGCACCTCGTAGTAGTGCAGCGAGCCAGGGTCGCGCAGTCGCTCGTCGGCGCCCCACTGCTCGCGGGAGTAGATCACCGGCTTGGGCGTGAACGCCGCAGCCGCGAGCTCGAGGTCACCCTCGGACGAGTCCAGGGTGGCGACGCCGTCGGCTTGGGCGGTGTCCTCCCCCGGCAGGCTGGCCGTGTCGATGGCCGCCTTCTCGTGACTGGTGCTCTCGGCGACACCGGGGTCGATGACGGCGAGCTTGAGGTCGGCCGGTGCCGCCTGCTGCGAGGCGATCTTGACCTGCACCTCGTCGACCTCACCGACCAGCAGCTCGTCGGTGCCCGGCCGGGCACGCAGCGCTTCCTTGCTGCCCTCCTCCGGAGCGTGTTCGTCGTGGTAGATCATGGGAAGCCACTCCGACCAACCATCAGCGTCCTTGGTGCGAACCTGAATGGCGATCTCGTCATCGGGCACCTCGGCGCCGTGCTCCCACGTGACTCCCACAGCTCCGTACCCGGTGACCGGCTGCGGCTCGCTGACCAACTCGGTGTCTCCCGACTCCGTGCGCTGCGACGTGGCCTCGAGGCTGCCGGGTCGAACCCGGGCACCGGTCGGCGCGGTGAGCGGGTACTCCTTCACCGTGGCGTCCACGGGCTCGTCGGGCACCGCCGACACCATCTGCGCGGCCTGCGCGTAGGCAGCCATCGAGGCGGAGACGTCGCCGGGGCTGGTGGTGCTGGCACCGGCGCGCTGGTTCGGCGCGTGCGGCACCAGGTCGAGGGACATCACGTTGACCGCCGGCGTGAGGGCAGCACAGATGACACCGAGCACCAGCAACTGCTGGCAGACGGTCACGAAACGAGGGTGTCGAGAAGACATCAGAAACCTTTGCTCCTGTGCGAGGGGAAGGTCACACAAGACGCAACTGTCACAGGCGTAACAGGGTCTGGGAAGAGGTTCTGAGTAACTACAAACTTGTAATTTCCAGTCGACACGCCGACGCGGCCGGAGATTCCTGAATTTTCGTGGCGTCGCGTAGGCGCTACGAGAAACGCCTGCCGGCAGGCGTTTCTCGCGCTAGTCGACCGAAATAGCCACCTCGGGCGCGAGTTTCGCCTGCCGGCAGGCGTTTCTCGAGGCCAAAAGCGGCAGAAATGCCGCGCTACGTCAGATGTCGGCGCCGTACTCCTCGTCGGCGTCCTCTTCCTCGGGAGCGTCGGGCTCGTTCTCGTCACGGC
>JBAUWM010000280.1:0-7769 GCA_049583775.1 Nocardioides sp. | reverse complement strand
GGCCTCTCCGAGCCGCTGCTGGCCCAGGGCGACGACGTCCAGGATCAGGCGCACCGGTGGCACGCCGCGCTGCAACGCGGCGTCGAGGACGGACGTAGCGAGCGCCGTGTCAGCATCGAGCAGGGCCGCGAAGTACTCATCGAACACGTCTTTCATAGGAGACCATCGCCGTAGTCGTCGGGCACGGCGCGCTCCACCCGGTTACGGCCTTCCCGTTTGGCGCGGTAGAGCGCCTTGTCCGCGGCGCTCGCCGCGACCACACCGCCCCGCCGGTCGACGACGGCCACACCGATCGAGACGCTGCGGTCAGGCTCGTCGGGGGACAGCCACCGGTCGGCGAGCAGACGCATGCGTTCGCAGGCAACGTCCAGCGAAGCCGCGCTGAACACGACGAGGAACTCGTCGCCGCCGTACCTGCCCACGAAGTCGGCGTCGCGAGTGTGGCTCCGGAGCAGTGCACCGAAGGCCCGTAGCGTGGCGTCCCCCGCATAATGGCCATAGGTGTCGTTGTGCCGCTTGAAGTTGTCGAGGTCCAGCAGGCACACCGCGTCTCCCGCTTCGCTCAAGCCAAGACGCGGGCCGATCTCCACGCGACTCGCCACCCTGGTGAGGGTGTCGACGCTGGCACGCATCATCTCGCGGCGGTGCTGATCGCACTGCAGCGCTGCCCACGATGCATCCTCCACCAGGGCCGCCAGGTGGGCGGAGAGGAAGTCCGCCGCCGCGGGGTCGGCTGCGAGCCGCACCATGAGCGGCTCGCCGGCACCCAATGACACGTCCACCGGGAGGTCAGACCTCAACGCCTTGTGCGCCGGGACGACCTCACCCCCGAGGTCAGCCACCGCGGCCTGGAGAACCTCGGCGGCCTCGCTCCGCGACCCTGCTCGAAGAAGAGCACGCACAGTCGCAAGCAAGATCTCAGCAGCGCTCGGTGGCTCAGGGTCGGGCGAGGGCTTGCCAAGGGCGTCGAGCGGGACCTTCACGTCGCCTCCCTCCAGGTTGCTCGCCAGCCTATCGGGCGGAGCAGCGTCGATCACATGGTTCGAGCACCGGCCGGCGGTGACGCCCAGTGGGTCTCCCACCCCAAGCGACACGTATACGGGAAGGTCATCGCTTGTCGGTCATCAGCAGTTGCCGAAGCAGGCCAGGCTAAGTCCCAGGGCGGCTCTATTCACCTGGTCGGACGAGGCCATGCTCGTAGGCCGAGACCACGGCTTGCACGCGGTCGCGTAGGCCGAGCTTTGCCAGCACTCGGGCAACGTGCGTCTTCACTGTCTGGACGCTGACGAACAGGTTTGACGCAATTTCGGCGTTCGACAATCCCTGTGCGACGAGGGCGCGTCCATTCCCGTCTTTGCCCTGGGACGCCTCGTGGTCGCGGTCGGGCTTTTCATGTCCCGCTCGGTGCCGGTGTGGTTCTCGGCGCTGCTGATGGTGGGCACCGTCATGGCCGGCGCTTTGGCGGGCAGAGGCTTGGTCGTCGCATTGACACAGGCGCCGGTCACCGTCGCACTCATCGCATTGGCAGAGGTGATGACTCGGCCGGGCGAGCGCGCCTGACGTGACGCGTGGCCGAGCCCGATGAAGCTCAGGGGGCGGGGCCGTCGCCGCGCCCTGGCGCCTCTCGTACTCGCCGGCCGGAAGCTGCTCGCCCTCTTCGGCCGTGCCGAGGCCCGCAACTTCGCCGACATCTACGTCTTTCCGGCACGAGTCGTGCCGAGCACGAGACAGCGGGTGAGAGTCGGATCACCATCCCGACTCGCCAACACCTGGCTGTGCCGGACGACACAGCGACGGCTCGCTGACGCGCGGCCTCCGCAGCCGCATACTGCAAAGCACTCTTGCTGAGTCGGCTCTCATGAAAGGGAAGACGTTGAGCACAGTGGGCCGCGGGTTCTCGGCAGTCGGCACCTGCCTCACCGCGCTGATCGTCACGGCGTCCCTGCTCGTCGGCAACGCAGGAGCCACCGGGCCGCCGAACCTGTCGGCCGCGAAAGTCCTCGAAGACGTTCGCTCGTGCGCGTCGGCGCAGCATCAGGGCGGTGAGTGGCGCGGGCTGAACGGCGACCTGGCCAACACCAGGAATCAGAAGGCAGAACAGGTGATCGGCCCGACGGAGGCAACGCGTCTGCGACCAGCGTGGTCGTTCTCTGCGGCCTCGATCGCAGTGCCGGGCGCGATGCGCTCGACGCCGGTGGTGGCTGATGGCTGCGTGTATCTCGCGTTCGGGCAGGGCTACCTCGGCGACCGCGGGGACGTCGTCGCACTCAATGCCGACACCGGTCATGTTGTGTGGCACCGGCGAGTACACGGGTCGGTTCTCGGGCTGACCGTGCGCAACCACCGCGTTTACGCCGCGGTGAGCGCAGGCCGGCGGAGCGACTCTCCGTTCGTGACCGAGGACTACGTCGCGAGCGGGGTGTCGGCGATGGCTTTCGACGCGTCGACCGGCACGCTCCGATGGCGCAGCCGCCGGCTCGACGACGGCGACTCCCGCAACGGAACGTTCATCAACGCAACGCCGGTCGCCTTCAGTGCAGGGGGTCGCCAGCTCGTCTTCGTCCCGCTCGCGGGTGGGGCCGGCGACGGGGCCCGGGTGCCGATGTACTTCTTGGATGCCCGAACCGGCCGAGTCGTGAAGCGGTCCCTCTCGCTCGCGAAACCCGAGTACCGGGCCGGCTACGGTGGCACCGGAATCTGGTCGACGGCAGCCTTCGACCCGATCGGCCGGCATTTGTATGCGGGAACCGCTGACTCTGACGGCCACACTCGTCAGCACCGCTACAACAACGCGATCCTGAAGATCGACGCCGACCCTCGCCGAGCGACGTTTGGCGAGGTAGTTGGTCATCACCGCGGCACTACCGAGCACGCGAACCTCGACGCGTTGGTCGGTGGGACGAGGAATCCGCTCTGCGGGGCGACTGCCGGTTCTCTGGCCGTCGACGTGCCTACGTTCCTGGACACCTCGGCGTCGATCGAGTGCCTCGAGCTCGATCTCGACTTCGGCGCCTCCCCGAACTTGTACCGCGGTGCTGCGGGTCGGCTGAAGGTCGTGGCGCTGCAGAAGTCGGGCGTCGTGCACTCTGTCGACACCGGCAGCATGCGGGTCGACTGGCAGCGGTTCGTCGGATCTGGTGGCGCAGCAATGAACAGCGGAACCAGCGCCGTGGCCGCGGGCCACGTCTTCACGCCCGCCACACCCAACCTCGTGCTCGCCCATGACGACGGCGACGGTTCGCTGCTCTGGGCCTCGACCACGGAGGTGGACGCATTCGCCTACGGGCCGGTTACGCACGCCAACGGGGTGCTGTACGCGGTGAACAACGCCGGATTTCTCGTCGCGCTCGAGGCGAGGACCGGGCGGCTGCTGACCCGCTCGTTGATCGCTCGTCACGGACAGGCCGGGCAGTGCCTCGGGGTTGGATCCGGAGTGGCCGTCGCACGCAACACCGTCTATGCGCCATGCAACGGTGGCGGTCTGGCTGATCTTGCCGGCCTGTCTCCCGACCCTGGCGGGTTGGTCGCGTACCGCACTAGGTAGTCAAGCCGCTGGCGGTCGCTCGGCCCGGCGGCCGCTTCTGTTCCGGCCACTCCTAGCGGCGCGGCAGCACCAGCGTGAGGCCACGGGGTCCGGCTAAGTCGCCCCTCATCTTGCCGCCGACGGTGTCCAACACGGCACCGGCCTTTTCCAGGGGCCCGGTCGTGTCGAGCGGCGGCGTGGCACCCGCGACGGTCACGGTGACCCGCACGTGCCGTTCGGAGCCGTCAACGACGAGGACCACACGGCTGCCTCGACAGGCGAGCACCGCCAGCAGCACTTGCTCGAGGATCTGCTCCAGTGGCCCCGGGGTGACCTCGAGCCCGGCGTCGCCGAGCAGCTCTACCTCCACGGGAACCTTGGCCAGGGACAAGGTGGTGGCCCATCGCTGGGCCAGCGCTGGCACGACGAGCGAGAGAGGGAGCTGCGCCGCCGCCACGACAGGGTGGCGACGCGTCTCCTCCAAGACCTCCCCGACGGCTCGATCGAGACGCTCGACGTGCCGGGCGGCCAGCTCGGCAGCGGCGATCAGGTCGGGCGGGGCGTCGTCGCGGTCGGTGAGGTCGTGCAGGGCCAGGCTCAAGCTGGTCAGCGGGGTCCGCAGCTCGTGAGAGGCACGCAGCGCGAGATCGCGCTCGCGCCGCAGTGACGCGCCCAGCTGGTCGGCGCCGCCCTGGAGAGCGACCCCGATGGCCCTCGCCTCCGCGATCCGGGTCCGAGGAAGGTGCAGGTCCGACCGGCCTCGGGCCAGGGCCGTTGCGGCCACGGCCAGGTCGGCGAACGGCCTCGACAGTCGGGCGGCGACCAGCGCACCCAGGAGGACGGCGAGGGCGATCAGCCCAGCGCCGAGCGCCAAGAGCGACGGCAGAGCGGCCGAGATCGTTTCATCGACCTCGTGCCGGGGCGTGCGGACCGTGGCGGTGACCTCACCCACGGTCGCGACGGCTTGGAGGGCGTCGTGATGGTCAGACGGGCGCCACTGGTCCCCGTCCGCCTGCGAGGTCCCCCGGTCGCCTACGACCACAATCACCTGGCGGTCAGGGACGGCGAACGGCGCGAGCGCAGCCGACGATGGTGGCGCCGCGTCCGGGCCAAGCCACTCGTCGAGGAGTGTGGCGACCACGACGGCCTCGCGCTGCACCTGTCGTTGTACCTGGGCCTCGGAGAGGTCGGTGATGCTGACGGTGCGAAAGGCGACGAAGCTGCCAGCCAGGAGGACGGCGAGCAGCCCGAAGGCCAGCGTCAGACGAGAACGCACGGTGACCGCCTCGCGGGCAGCAGACTAGGCACCCTCACCGCCCTCGAGACGGAAGCCGACCCCGCGAACGGTGACGACCTCGGCCGTCGCGCCAGCCTCTTCGAGCTTGGCGCGCAGTCGCCCCATGGTGACGTCGAGGGTCTTGGTGGATCCGAACCAGTTCTCGTCCCACACCTCGGCCATCAATCGCTCGCGAGTCACGACCGCGCCGCGCTCGGCGTCGAGCAGTGCGAGAACGTCGAACTCCTTCGTGGTCAAGGTGAGCTCCTGCGCGGCCACGAACACGCGCCGGGCGGACGGGTTGACCCGCAGGCTGCCCGGTGACGCGGCGGTATCGGCCGCAGTCGACGGCGCCTCCGCGGGTCTCGAGCCGTTCGCGTCGTCCGCACCCGACATCCGCTCGGCCCGTCGGGCCAGAGCCCGCACGCGCGCCTGCATCTCGGCGATGGGAAAGGGCTTGGGCAGGTAGTCGTCTGCCCCGTAGTCCAAGCCCACCACCCGGTCCAGCTCGTCTGAGCGGGCGGTCAGGATCATGATGCCGCCGGTGTACCCCTCGTCGCGGGCCTGCTGGCACACGTCGAGCCCGTCCATGTCCGGCAGCCCCAGGTCGAGCAGCACCACGTGCGGGTTGCCGCGGATGGCGGCCAGACCCTTCTGGCCGGTGTCGGCCCAACTGACGTCGTACCCCAGACGCTCGAGCATCCGCTGCAGCGTCTGGGCGATGTCCACGTCGTCTTCGACGATCAGCACGGTGGTCACCTCTGCAGCCTAGGACCGTGACACCCGAGAAGGGTGGCTCACAAGTCCTTATCGCTGGCGCCGGACTCGGTGGCCGGCGTCGTGGAACAGGGGGATCCGGTGGGGGTCTTGACCGTTGCCAGCGGCGTCCATCGCATGGCGCCCAGGCTCGAGCCTGTCCTCACGTCGGAGGAGGTGACGTTGCCGAGCACCACGGTGATGGTCGTGATGGGCTGACCGTTGGAGGTGCCGAAGCTCGCCGTCATCGTTGCGGGGATCGTCGCGCTCTTGTTGGCCTTGATGTAGTTCTGCACGAACTGCACGGTGCCGAGCGGGACGCTGAAGGTGGCGCGATCTCCGGAGACCGCCGGTGAGACGGCCTTGTCGGCGAGCGTCATCGTGATCGGGGTGCTCGCCCCGGTCCAGCCGGCCTTGAGTGTGCTCAGGTCGGCCGACCCCTGGTAAGTGAAGGTCAGCACGTCACCGATGTCAGGCCTGCCGGAGGTACCACTGTTGGTGGCCTGGATGTCGAGCGCCTTGAGCACGTTGTTGTCGATCGTGACCGTGACGACGGGTGAAACGGCGGTGAGAGCCACGTTGTACGTCATCGTCGCCCGCAACTCCCACTGGCCGGAGGAGAGCCCGGCGGTCGCCCAGTCGCACGTGTAGGGCGCGCTGACGTCGGTGCAGATCGTGGTGAAGGTGCCACCGACGGTGCGCGCCTCGATCCGGACCGAGTTGGCGGGTTGACCGAGCGGTGTCGCGAAGTCGGTGGTGATCGTCTTCGTACCGGTCACCTGGTCGCCGGTGAGGGGCGAGGTGATGGTGATGGAGGCCAGGCCGTTGTTGACCTGTCTCGTGATCGTCGCGGAAGTGGCGTTGTTGCCCGCCTGATCGGTGGCGATGCCGCGCAGCTCGTAGTTGCTGAGATTGTTCAGCTTGGTCGTGTCGAGAGCGCAGCGGTAGGGGTCGGTCGTCACGGTGCAGAGGGTGGTCCACGACGCTGCCCCCTGCAGACGGTAGGACAGCTCGACCTTGGCGATGCCTGAATCGTCGTCGAGAGGCAGGGAGGTCACCTGGACCGTGCCGCTCATCGGCGTCGGAGCGCCCACGGTGATCGTGGGCGGAACGTTGTCAACGACCACGTCCGGTTGGGTGTCACTCACCGTGGTCGCCGCGCCACCCGTACCCACGGTCGAGAGTGCGCGGACGTCGTAGACGTCGGCCAGGGCGCCGGTGTTCCAGCTGCAGGCCGGCGAGACGCCGGTGACCGCGGAACAGCCGCTGATCGTGGTCCAGCTGGTGGCCCCGGTGAGCTGAAACTGGAATGCGGTGCTGACGGTGCGCGATCCGGCGCCGGTAACGGTGGCGCTCAGCGGCACGGTGCCGCGCACGACGTCGGCAATCGTGTTCAGCGTGACCGTGGCCGGGTTGGCGACGTTCGTGGTCACGAGTGTGGATGTGGTCGTGGTGGCGACGTTGTCGGTGGCGGTGGCGCGTAGCTGGTAGCTCCCGTCGGCGACCGCGAGGGTGTTCCAGGAGCAGGCGTACGGCGAGGTGGCATCGGTGCAGAGCGCCGTCCAGTTCGTCGAACCGGCCATGGCGTACTCGATGACGACGCGCGCCACCCCGCTGCCGCTGTCGCTCGCGACGGCGGAAACCGACACGACGCCGCTGATCGTGGCTCCAGGACTCGTGACCGAGACCTTGGGCGGGTAGTAGTCCTCGGCCGCACCCACGCTGGCCGAGGTGCTCGTGCCGGAGATGAAGGTGGCTCCGGAGAACCAGGTGGTGCCCGCGACCAGCAGCACGGCTGCCAGGACAGCGAGCAGCCGGCGAGAGGGGCGGCCGATGAGGCGGGCCCGCTGCTGTGCGCGGTGGTCTGACATCGCTGGCTCGTTTCCGGGGGAGAGGGAGTGGTTACAGTCTTGATCGGCACGCGTCACACGTGCCCCACACGCAGGTCACCGCCGCACCAAGACTTGGTAACGGCGGTGGATCCTGCCCGGACGCCTTGGCTCAGGCGTCGACGAGGTGACGCGGCTCAGCGGCCACCGGGGGCGTCGTGCTGTGCTCGATCTCCGAGACCAGCTCGTCCTTCGAGCGGCGCGGACGAACGGCGCGGCCCAGCTCGACGATGCTCCACAAGGCGATGAGGGCAGCCGGGAGGCCGATCAGGGCCATCCGGGTTCCGCGGTCGGCCAAGGCCATGAAGACGAAGCCGACGTAAGG
>JBAUWM010000279.1:0-3301 GCA_049583775.1 Nocardioides sp. | reverse complement strand
GCGCAGCTCGGAGTGGGACCCGGGGACGCCGTCGCGGTGCTGCGGGCCCACGCCTTCGCGCAGGAGACGACCCTGGCCGAGGTCAGCGCTCAGGTCGTGGCTCGCGAGCTCGACCTTCGTGCGCCTGACGGCGAGGGCAGCTCATGACGCGCCCGCCGGCCGAGGCGGGGCTGGCCACCGCCCTCTCCGCGCTCGTGGCCGAGAACCACGACGTCGCCGACATTCTCGCCACTCTCCTGGCCGACTGCGCCACCGCTTCAGGAGCTACGGCGGTCGCCCTTCTAGCTCGCGACGGCACGGGGCCGTTGGCGCTGCTGGCCGCCACGTCGCACCGTGCAGCCGAGCTCGAGATGCTCCAGGCCCAAGACGAGCACGGGCCGTGCGTTGACGCTCTCGACGTCGGGGGCGTGATCGAGGCGAGCGGGGCCGACGAGCTGGTACGGCGATGGCCCGTGGTGGGCGAGGCGATGCTGAATGCAGGCCTGGTGGCCGTCCGCGCCCACCCGATGCAGTGGCGAGGACACACGCTCGGCGGACTGAACATGTTCTTCTCCGAGAGCCCGACCGCCAGCAGCTGGGGCATCGGGCAGGCCTACGCCGACATGGCGACCCTGGTGATCGCCGAATCGGTCCCGATCTCGACGACCGAGTTCGTGCACCGCCTGCACACCGCGCTGACCGACCGCGACTACGTCGAGCTGGCCAAGGGCGTCCTGGCGCAGACCGAGCAGGTCGACATGGAACGGGCCTACGAACTGATCCTGGAGCGCGCGCGGGGGTCTGCGAGCGGGTTGAGCCACGTGGTCAAGGGGATCATCGAAGGCCGCGGACGACGGTCCGAAGAGTAGAGCTCCGCATGGCACGCGCAGTCGCACTGATAACGTGCCGTTTGCCTCGGCGAGGCCAAAAAACGACTTCGTCCTCCTCCTCTGGCACGTCACCAGGCGTGTGATGGAGCCATGATGTCTCAGCGCTTCGACGTCGCTGCCGCTTTGGCGGAGGCCTCCCGCGGAATCGATGCTCCGCAGGACCTCGACGACACCTTGCAGCTGATCGTCGACGTGGCCCGCGACTCCATGCCCGAGATTGATCACGTCGGGATCTCGATAGCCCACCGAGGCGGCGAGGTTGTCACTCGCGCAGCGTCTGACGACTTCGTGCGCGTGCTCGACCGCATCCAGTACGACCTGGGGGAGGGTCCGTGCCTGCACGCGATGGACGCCGACACGATCGTGCGCGTCGAGAACGCGGCGCGCGAGACGCGGTGGCCGAGGTTCATGCCGGAGGCGGTCCGGCTCGGCGTCCGTTCTCAGCTCGGTATCCGACTCCACGTCGACGCCAAGACCCTCGGGGCCCTCAACATGTACTCCCTCAGCAGCGACACAATCTCCGACGACAACGAGCAGATGGCCGAGCTGTTCGCCGCGCACGCCGGACTAGCGCTGGGTCACGCCCGAAAGATCGAGAACCTGAACGCTGCTCTGCACAGCCGCAAGGTCATCGGAGTCGCCCTGGGCCTGCTCATGCAGCGTCTCGACATCGACGAGGACACCGCTTTCGCCTACCTCACGCGGATCTCCGCCTCCTCGGAGACCAAGCTGCGCGACATCGCCGCAGAGGTGGTCGAGCAGCACTACGCCCGCCTGCGAGACCGGGCCATGCCCGCGCATTGACACGCACGGCTGCCGAGCGTGCTCGAGCGACAGCACGGCTCATCCTGCTCTGGCGTCAGAGCGTCAGCGCGCCGCGGTCGAGCGATCACCGACGCCAGACAGGCCTCGAGCCCCCGGGTCAGCCGCCAGCACCAATGACTCGATGTCGGGGACGTCTTCGTCGGCGACGCCCTCGACCACCACCGTGAACGGGTAGGCCAATCGGACGCAACCAGGGGCGGCCCGGTAGCCGAGCTGCA
This sequence comes from Nocardioides sp., assembly GCA_049583775.1. GTDB lineage: Bacteria > Actinomycetota > Actinomycetes > Propionibacteriales > Nocardioidaceae > Nocardioides. The sequence continues at coordinate 1,389 of JBAUWM010000279.1, read as the reverse complement.
CCAGCGTGGCGAGCACGCGACGCTTGGCATGGCCGTCGCTCAGACCTATCTCGACATTCATCGTGGCCTCACGCCGCCGAACGGGGGTGGCCCGTGGCGGCAGACGAGATGCGTTGATCGACAGCGAGGAGCTCGTCGAGATCGACGAAACCGTGCCGCACGCCCCAGAGCACGGCCTGGGCCCGGGTTGTCACCCCGGCCTTGCTGTAAGCCCCGCGGATGTAGGTCTTGACACTGTTCGAGGAGAGGTACAGATGCTGCGCAATCTCAGCGTTGGAGTACCCGGCCGCAATGCCCGACATCACCTCGCACTCGCGCTGGGTGAGCGATGGCGCCGCACACGCCATCTCGATGGGCAGATTCAGGGGAGCAGCCACGACGGACCTCCGAGCAGCACCGACGCGGGAGCGGCGGTTGTTCCACCTCACAGCCGGCGCTCCAACCCTGCCCATGAACCCCTCCGGACAAACATCACCTGAAGGGGTGATTGCCCCCTCGGGTCAACCGGTCAGCGACCACCGCACGAGGGCTGCGGAAAGCCGGGCCGTCTCACCGCTCGGTGCCAGCTCCTCCAGACGGCGGGGGTCCGTCGAGTAGCGCAGCTCTCGCGCCGCCCGGACGGCCCGATCGTCGAAGTACGGTCGCACCTCGGGCCACACTGCCTGCACCTCCCGACAGAAGATCGCGGCGCCCGTGGGGCCGATGCCTGGCAGCTGTTGCAGGCTCTTCTCGAGCTGACCGACGTCGTCGTGCGACGCCGGACGAGGGCGCCGCAGGTCGCCGCCGTGGTCGTCGAGCACTTGGTGCGCGAACACCTCCAGCCGGGTCGCGGTGCTCTCGTCGTAGCGTCGGTACCCGCCGCGTCCCAGGGCGTCCACCCGCTGCTGCCACGTGCTTTCGAGCAGGCGCCGCGGCGTGCGCCAGCCTTCCTCGAACAACTCTCGCGCCGTATCGGCCGCGACGTCTGCCGAGATCGGGGCTGACGCCAACTGGGACAGCACCGCCAGCTGGAACAGCGGGGCCGGTTTGTCCCGCAGAGTGACGCCCGCCTGCTCGGCGTACGTCGTGCCGTGCTCAGCGACGAGGTCGAACGGCGAGATGCGGTAGGCGATGAGGACCTCCTCTGGGCGAAACTCTTGAGGCTGGGCTCGATCAGCTCAGAGCTCGGACAAGGTGCGCTCGAGCTGATCGGCCACGGAGTCGGCGAGCACCTTGAGCGCTGGCGGCATCAGGGGCGTGGTCAGCTTGGCGACCCCGTGCAGCGTGAACTCCGCGTGGTAGGTCAGTGACGTGCCGCCCTCGAGCGTGGGTTCAAGGGTGATCGTGTCGAGCAGGGTCAGCGAGTCACCGGCATCACCCTTGAGCTGCAGACGCTTCTCCTCGACGCAG
>JBAUWM010000278.1:0-1504 GCA_049583775.1 Nocardioides sp. | reverse complement strand
GCAGAGCCTCGAGCTGTTGCGCGACCGCGCGGTCGCCGCCCTGGTGCGACTGGCCCGGTTGGCCGCCGTGCCCGAGACGACCGTGATGGCTGGGCGCAGTCATAACGTCGCCGCTCAGGCCACGACGCTCGGCAAGCGGTTCGCGAGCGCCGCCGACGAGCTGCTCATCGGTGTCGAACGCATCGAGCAGCTGCTCGAGCGCTACCCGCTGCGCGGCATCAAGGGCCCGATGGGCACTGCTCAAGACATGCTCGACCTCCTCGACGGCGACGAGACCAAGCTCGACGACCTCGAGCAGCGCGTTGCTGCTCACCTCGGGTTCGAGCGGGTGCTCACCAGCGTCGGCCAGGTCTACCCGCGCAGCCTCGACTTCGACGTCGTCTCCGCGGTGGTGCAGCTCGTGGCGGCGCCGTCCAACCTCGCCACGACCATCCGGCTGATGGCCGGCAACGAGATCGTCACCGAGGGCTTCAAGGAGGGGCAGGTCGGCTCGTCGGCCATGCCCCACAAGATGAACACTCGCTCGTGCGAGCGGGTGAACGGCTTGGCCGTGGTCACCCGCGGCTACCTCTCCATGGTCGGCGAGCTGGCCGGCGACCAGTGGAACGAGGGCGACGTCTCGTGCTCGGTGGTACGCCGGGTCGCGCTGCCCGACGCGTTCTTCGCCGCAGACGGGCTCTTCCAGACCTTCCTCACCGTGCTCGACGAGTTCGGCGCGTTCCCCGCCGTCATCCAGCGCGAGCTCGACCGCTACCTGCCGTTCCTGGCTACCACCAAGGTGCTGATGGCTGCGGTGCGCAACGGCGTCGGTCGTGAGGCCGCGCACGAGGCGATCAAGGAGGCGGCCGTCGGCGTCGCGCTCGACATGCGTCGCGGGCAGGCCGTGAACGACGTGTTCGCTCGTCTCGCAGCCGACGAGCGGCTCGGCCTCACCGCCGCGCAGCTCGAGACGCTCGTGGCCGATCCGATCACCTTTACCGGCGCGGCCGTGGCACAGACTCGCTCGGTGCTGGCTCGAGTCGCCACCCTCGCCGAGAGCCACCCGCAGGCGGCGGCTTACGTGCCAGGCGCGATCCTCTGACGAAGAGCGTGAACGGCTGCAACGTTCTCGCCTGATCCGGACATGAAGGCAGCATGAGCCAGGCCACCTCTCGGGACGAGGTCTTCCGTCACCTGTACGCCGAGCACTTCACGGCGGTGCTGGCCTATGCGTTGCGGCGGGTCGATCGGCCCGAAGACGCCGCTGACGTTGCGGCCGACACGTTTCTGGTGGTGTGGCGACGGCTCGCCCACGTGCCGGTCGGCGACGGCGCGCGGCCGTGGCTCTACGGCGTTGCTCGACGGGTGCTCGCCAACCATCGTCGAGGCGAAGGGCGACGTGGCGCGCTGGGACGGCGGTTGCGTGACGAGCTCGCGACCGTCGTCCCGGACCGAAGTGACGAGGTGGTGCAGCGGGCCGACGTCACTGCAGCGATGCAGCGCCTGAGCGGCCGCGACCAGGAGG
>JBAUWM010000277.1:0-4183 GCA_049583775.1 Nocardioides sp. | reverse complement strand
GTGCACGCCGGTGGTGCCGGCTCGCTCGACGATGCACTGGCCGCGGTCATCGCGCGGGCGAGCGAGGCCATCGATTCGGGCGCTGCCGCCGAGAGCCTGGTTCGCTGGGTCACCGCAGCCGCTACCTGACGTCTATGACCCAAGAATCGCCCTCGCGCCGAAAGCCGAGGTGCGCGTAGTAGGCGCCGACCATCCCTGGCGGTGTGATCACGCGGGTGAACCCCCGATCTCGCAACATGGTGCTGCGACGCCACACGAACTCCCCGGGCGAGAAGTCGCGGTAGCGGGGAGTGACGTAGTCGAGTGCAACGCGCGCCGTGCCGTGGTCGTCGGTCAGCAGCACCACGCCGACCGTCTCGTCACCTCTGACCACGACGAAGGCGTGCCGGTCGGGGCCGGGCGTCCAGTCGAGGTCGGGCTGATGTCGTCGGATGTCCGCCTCGTGCGTTGCGAGCACGTGCCGCAGATAGGCGCCGTCGTTGCCGACCTCGATCACATCGAAGACCGCCTCGTCGTGGCGCTCCCGCTGGAGTCGGACGATGAACCACACGTTGATCACGCAGAGCACGACGTTCATCGCCACCATCGGCCAGACACCGATCACCGCGTTGAACCCGGTCAGGATGAGGCACGCCACGAGGTTGATGACGCGAAAGCGCAGCACGCGCGACTGGAGCAGCGAGAAGACGAGTAGTGCACTGCCGCCCCAGCCGACGGCGTCGATCCACGGAACGTCGGTCAAGGTTGCTCACTTGAGGTAGGCAGAGCGCGATGCAGGGCTGACAGAGCGATGAAGAGAAAGAGGGCAGCGGCCGCTCCTAGGATGAGCGAAACCAGCCGAAAGGGCTCGGCGATGTCGAGTCGGGTGGCGGGAACAACGTCCCACAGCGTTGCCACCTGCAAGAAGCTCACGATCGCAGCAACAGTCGCGCGCACGGCCATGGAGAGCGCGGGTCCACCTGAGATCCGCTCGTCGATGACGTGACCGGCGACGAGGATGACGCCAGATGACAGGGGAAACGCGTAGCGCCCCTGCCATGCACGACCGATGTCGTCGTACGAGGCGACTTGAAGTGCTAGCGGCACCGCGAGCGAGACGACGCACAAGAGGATGAGTGTCCACCGACCTCGCCGACCTCCTCGACCCAAGGCAAGGAAGAGCAGCAGCAGGAGCGCGACGAGCCCGACTGCGTATACGGCGAGGGGTGCCATCTGGTTACGGAAGATCCCGGTGGCCACGGACTGCGCCGTCCAGAGGATGGGCCCCCGAACGTAAAGCGACCTGGGAGCTGGTCCGAGATCGAGGGACTCACCGCGAGGGTCGTTGGTGCCGTTGGCCAGCACATACCAGGCCATGGCAGCTGCCACCCCCGTTACTGCCACCAGGGTTGCGACGACGCGACGGCGGGTGGCGGCAACGGCGACAAGTGTGCGGAGCCGGGGGCCGAGAAGGGGTAGCAGGCACAACGCGGCGAGTGCGATCCAGAGGACTCCGGTGGAGTGGGCGACCATGACCGCGGTCGCTCCGGTGACCACGCCGACGAGGGGCTGGGTCGGACTCGCGGGATCGCGGATCAGAGCCAGCACAGCGGCCCAGAACAGAAGACCTCCTGCGAAACCGAAGCCGTTGGGAGCGCTCACCGCGGTGGCTTGGACGAGCGCCGGCGTGCAGGCTACAAGCACGCTGGCGAACGGCCACCATGAACGCGCTCGGCGAATCGAGAAGGCTAGAGCACCGAGTATGAGCAACCCACACAACAGCAGGTTCGAGACGCGCAGTGCGTACAGCGCCGCGTCACCGTCGAAGGGGAGTGCGCTCGTGCCCGCGATGACGTACCACGCCGGGAAGTACGTCGCGGCCGCGCTGGCGACCTTGACCCGACCCCGCTCGTCGGGCGCTGTTGTCGCTCGACAGTTGTCAGGAAGCGTGTACTCCAACGCGGAACAGGCAGGCTCGGCAGCCTCGACGACGTCGGCTGGGGTGCGGACGAGGAAGCCTCGTCCGTTCGCCGGCAGATCGTGGCTCGGGGCCCAGTCACCGCGGGCCACGCTGGTGGCTCGGTAGGCGTGATCGAACTCGTCCATCGCGTGGAAGGGTGCAACGGCTACGAGCCAGCCACTTTGGAAGATCGCCAGCGACATCGCTGCCAACGCGAGGATCCAGACCCGCGATGAACGTGTCACAGGTCAGTCGACACCCAATGAGAACGCCGACTCGAGATCGTGCTTGGAGTAGGCGCGGAAGGCGATGTGCGTCTCTGTCTCGCGCACTCCCCCCACCTTGTTGAGCCGATCGGCCACCACGTTCGCGACGTCATCGTGGTTGCGTACTCGCACCAGCGCGATGAGGTCGATCTGGCCGGTGACCGAGTACACCTCGGAGACGCCCTCGATCGCCGCGATCGCCTCGGCGACCTCCGGGATCTGGTCGACCTCGGCCTTGACGAAAACGATGGCGGTGATCATGCGACCAGCCTAGGCCCGCTCGAACGGTGCCGGGGTGAGACGGTGCCGGCCGATCTCGCGGCCGGCACCCTCGATCGGGCACGTCCACTCGCCGTCGACTGCCACCAACCTTAGCTGGGGAGCCTCGAGCCAGCGCAGGACGCGCTCGGTCTCCTCGGCCGTCGCGGCCGGCACTGGGCCGGGCGTTGCCGGCGGCGAGGCCACCGTCTCCGCGGACTGGCGGAGCTGCTCAACGTAGACCCGCGCATCGAGGCCGCTCGGGATGATTCCAGCGGCAGCGAGCCGCCCGTAGCGGATGACGTGCACGGCCCAGCGGCCGTCGTCCTCGCGGCGAGTTGCGACGACCTCGGGGCAAAGCGTCAGCGACGTGAGCCGCTGGGTTCGAGCGGCAGCACGCACGAACGCGGCGAGCCGGTCGCGATGCATGCCAGCCTCCTCGAACCGTTCGTCGGAAGACAAGAGGGACATCCGCGCGTTGACCATCTCGACGACGTCGTCAGGACGTCGCAGCAGCGTCTCGCGAAGCTGCCGCACCATCGCGGCGTAGGTGTGGCGGTCGACACTGCCGTCGCACGGGGACAGGCAGCGCCCCATCTCAGCCAGCACGCACGCGCTTCGTGAAGGAGTGCGCGCTAATCGGTCAGCGCACTGGCGAACCGGAAATGTCTCGTGCAAAGCGGCCAAACACTTCTCAGCGGCGCCTCGTGAACCGAAGGGGCCGAGGTAGTCGGCCTCGTCGTTGAGCACTTTGGTGACCATCGACAACCGTGGCCAAGCCTCGCGCGTGAGCTTGATGAAAGTGACTTTCTCCGGAAAGCGTGAGCGCTTGTTGTAGGAGGGCTTGTGCTGGGCGATCAGTCGTAGCTCGCGCACCTCGGCCTCCAACGGGGTCGCGCACTCGATCGCGGTGACCTCGGCGGCCAGCCGCACCATCTCGCCCATCCGAGAGCGACTCTCCGACGCGGTGAAGTAGGAGCGGACTCGTCGTCGCACGTCGCGCGACGTGCCGACATAGAGCACTCGTTGGTGGTCGTCCTTGAACAAGTAGACACCGGGAGCGTGGGGGAGCCCGTCGGCCAGATACCGCTTGCGGCGCTGCGCTGAACTGACCCGCGCAGAGAACGTGTGCAGCTCTTCGAGCGTTTGTACCCCGAGGGCGCCGATGCGTTCCATCAAGCCATGGAGGACGTCGACGGTGGCCCGTGCGTCGGAGAGTGCCCGGTGGTTCGGGGTTGTCGTCGACCGGAAGACCTTCGCCAGCGACGAGAGCTTGCAGTTCGGGGCGTCGTCGCGGGTGATCACGCGTCGCGCGAGGACGGCCGTGTCAACCACCTCGAACGCCGGCCACGGTCGGCCTTGCTTCTCGGCGAAGTGCTTGAGAAAGCCGACGTCGAAGGGCGCGTTGTGCGCCACCAGCACACACCCGGCGGCGAACTCGAGGAAGGCTGGCAAAGCGCTGTCGATGGACGGTGCGTCGTGCACCATCGAGTTGCTGATGCCGGTGAGCACCGCAATGAACGCGGGGATCTCGGCGTGCGGGTTGACCAGTGTCTGATACTCGCCGAGCACCTCGCCACCGCGGACCTTCACGGCACCGATCTCGGTGATCATCGACCCCGCCTGCGCTGAGCCGCCCGTGGTCTCCAGGTCAACGACGCAGAAGGTGATGTCGCGCAGCGGCCGGCCCAACTCGTCGAAGCTGCGCTGCACCTCCCAC
>JBAUWM010000276.1:0-1663 GCA_049583775.1 Nocardioides sp. | reverse complement strand
GGCCTTGCGCACGATGTCGCGGCCCTCCTGCGGATTCTGCTCGAACCACGCCCCCAGCTCTTCGTTGACCAGCCGCTGCGTGAAGCCCTTGGCCTCGGTGTTGCCGAGCTTGGTCTTGGTCTGGCCCTCGAACTGCGGCTCACCGAGCTTGATCGAGATGATCGCAGTCAGGCCCTCACGGATGTCGTCGCCCGAAACGCGGTCTTCGGGCTTCTTCATCAAGCCCCAGTCGAAGCCCCAGTTGTTGACCAGACCGGTCAGCGCAGACCGGAAGCCTTCCTCGTGAGTGCCGCCCTCGTGAGTGTTGATGGTGTTCGCGAACGTGTGCACCGACTCGGTGAAGGTGGTGTTCCACTGCATCGCGACTTCGAGACTCATGTGGTTCTCGACCGAGTCGGGCGTCTCGGCCTCGAAGCTGATGACGGTGGGGTTTGCCTTGTCCTTGCGCCGATTGAGGTGCTCGACGTAGTCGACCAGCCCCCGGTCGTACTTGAAGACCTGCTCGATGCCGCCACCCTCGGCTCGCTTCAGCGCGTCGTGGCCGGCCGAGTCGATGCTGTTGTCGACGGTGTCGTCCTCGACGGCGTCGACCAGCTCGGCCGAGGCCGGGCGCTCGTCGCGGACCACGATCTCAAGGCCCTTGTTGAGGAAGGCCATCTCGCGGATCCGGCTGGTGATGGTCTCGAGCGAGTAGGTCGTGGTCTCGAAGATGTCGGTGCTGGCGTAGTAGGTGATGGTCGTGCCCGTTCGCTCACCGGGTTCCATCGGACGGACCTGCTCGAGCTCTCCGTCGGGCACACCGATCAGGAACGTCTGACGCCACAGGTGGCCCCGGTTCTTGACCTCGGCCACCACCCGCGACGACAGGGCGTTGACGACCGAGATGCCGACGCCGTGCAGACCGCCCGACACCTTGTAGCCGCCGCCGCCGAACTTGCCCCCGGCGTGGAGCACGGTCAGCGCCAACGTCAGCGCCGGCAGCTCCTGACCGGCGGCGGTGTCGGTGGGGATGCCGCGGCCGTTGTCCTCGACGCGGATACCGCCGTCGGCGAGGAGCGTGAGAACGATCCGGTCGCAATGCCCGGCCAACGACTCATCGACCGCGTTGTCGACGACCTCCCAGATCAGGTGGTGCAGGCCGCGCTCGCCGGTCGAGCCGATGTACATGCCCGGGCGCTTGCGGACCGCTTCGAGGCCCTCGAGCACCTGGATCGCCGAGGCGTCGTACTCACTGTCGACCGCCGAGCTGCGCAGCGCCTTGCGCTCCTCGGCCGGTTCGCCAGGTTCGGTGCCCGGGTCGACAGAGACGTCGGTGGGCTCGATGGGCTCGGACACGCGGGACCTCTTCACACTGCAGAGCGGGGGGTGCTGCGGACAGTTGCGGGACAGTTGCGGGACAGCTGTGGACAGCTGTGGACAGTTGCGGACATGGTGAAGGTCGCCGAACGCGCTGCTCCGAAGAGCAAGCAGGTGTCTGCGACCCAGATCGCCATACTACCGCTCAGAACGCCGCATTTCACGGTATGCACAGGTCCATTCACTGACCAACCCGAGTAAATCGGCCGTCTGAGCCGCCTGGGAGCCCCTAGAACGTCCTCGCAGGGGGGTGGTCTGGCTCCGGTACGACCGAGAAGTCCGTAGGCGGTCTCTCTCGCGATCAGCC
>JBAUWM010000275.1:0-2855 GCA_049583775.1 Nocardioides sp. | reverse complement strand
AGCCTGCGCCGGCCCAGAGCCCCAGCACGACTGGCGACGACCGCTCGGTCTCCCTCGCGGCGCCTGAGACACCCGTGGTGATGTCCGGGGTCCTCTATGTCGGCGGCGAGCAGGTGGCTGGGCGCTGGGTGAACGTCCAGGGCCACGGGACCCACTGGATCGGTCAGCGTGCCGACGGCAGCTGGTGGTGGGGCTACGACGCCCGCCCGCAGCAGCTCGAAGGCACGATGTATCAACCACCGGTGATCTCGCCGAGCGCCGGCTATCTGGCGCGCGTCCTGAGCGAGGACGGCGGCGCGATGCTCGTCGGTGCCGACACCGAGGAAGGCGGCGAGGGGATGGGTGGCGTCGACCTGCCGGGAGCAGGACTCGACCCAGCTGTCCGCGCGGTGGCCGTGACCGATACCGGGCTCGTGGTGGTCGCGGGCACGAACTTCCAGCGGCTGTGGCGCCCACTCATCGACGGGGGCACCATCGACCTTGCCCAGACCGCACCGGGGCAGGTGGTCATCGGGAACACCGGGGCCGGCCTACTCGTCAACGAGGACGATGACAACGCCACCGACGGCACCCAGGGAGAGCCATACCTCGCCCGGCTCTCCGAGGGCGGCGCCCTTGACCGGCTAGGTTCCGTGCCGACCCATGACGTCCTGGAAGCCAGCGAGCAGTGGCTCGCCTACGTGCCTCCAGGCACGGTGGCTGGTGAGGCTTCAGCGGCCGCCAATCTGCGGATCCAACAGGTCGATGGCTCGGCCACCGGCGTGTTGACGCCTCCCGCGGGGTGGCTCTTCGTCGCCCCGGGCTTCCGATGGGAGAGCAGAGACCGACTCCTGGCGCTCGTGGTGACCAGGAACGGTGGAGACGAGGCACTCGTGCGGTGCAGCCCAGCCCCCACCTCGTGCGTGTTCGTCGACTCGCCCTAGCGACGCAGTCCGGATCTAGGACCCCTGCCAGGGTCATGAGAGGCCCGACCGCCAGTGATCAGCGGGAGGGCCTTCACTGCAGGTCCCGCGGATTCCGGGGCTTTGAGCGCCTGACCTGCATGAACATAAGCAAAGAGCCCCAGGCGACCGGGGCTCTTTCAGTGTCCGAGGGGGGACTTGAACCCCCACAACCGTTAAAGGTCACTAGCACCTCAAGCTAGCGCGTCTGCCAATTCCGCCACCCGGACGAGTGCGGTCGGAACATTAGCAAAGGAGCGGTTCAGGTTGCGCATCGGGGGAGGAGGTCGGATCACCCTGCGGATGCCACGATGGGGACATGAGCACCGATGCCTTTGGCGACCGCGAGAAGCCGTCGTACGACCCGGCTGCTGAGGTCTTCGACCTTTGCCGCGAGCTCATCCGGATCGACACGACCAACTACGGTGACCAGGAGGGTCCTGGCGAGCGCAAGGCCGCAGAGTACGTCGCGGCACTGCTCGACGACGTCGGTATCGAGTCGCGACTGTACGAGAGCACCGCGGGCCGCACATCGGTGGTCGCGCACTGGGGTGGCAGCCAACCTGGCGAGCGCGGTTCGCTGCTGCTGCACGGTCACTTGGACGTCGTCCCTGCCGCGGCTGAGGACTGGCAGGTCGCCCCCTTCAGCGGAGAGGTGCAGGACGGGTATGTCTGGGGTCGCGGCGCCGTCGACATGAAGGACTTCGACGCGATGCTGCTGTCGAACGTGCGCGCTCGCCAGCGCGCTGGCCACGTGCCCGAGCGACCCATCGTGCTCTGCTTCACCGCCGACGAAGAGGCCGGCGGTCATCACGGCGCGGAAGTGCTGGTCGATCAGCACCGCGACGAGTTCGAGGGGTGCACCGAGGCCGTCGGTGAGGTCGGGGGATTCAGCACGACCGTGCGCGGACGTCGCCTCTACCTGATCGAGGCTGCCGAGAAGGGTATGGCCTGGATGCGGCTCACCGCGCGAGGCCGAGCTGGCCACGGTTCGATGATCAACCCGGACAACGCGATCACGCGGCTCTCGGCCGCGGTCGCTCGGATCGGTGCCCACGAGTGGCCGGTGCGACTCACGCCCACCATGGAGGTGCTGCTCGCCACCGTGGCCGATCTCGCGGGCACTGAGGCGACACCGGAGAACGCCCAGGCGCTGGTCGAGGAGTTCGGTGGCGCCACGCGCATGTTGGGCGCGGTGATCCGCAACACGGTCAACCCGACGCAGCTCGGCGCTGGCTACAAGGTCAACGTCATCCCCACCGAGGCCTCGGCGCATGTCGACGGCCGCTTCCTGCCCGGTTACGAGGACGAGTTCTTCGAGACCCTGCGTGAGCTCTGCGGAGACGGCGTCGAGTGGGAGTTCTTGTCGCACCAACAGCCCTGGGAGACGCCGTACGACGGCGAGCTGGTCGCGGCGATGACGCGATCGATCCTGGCTGAGGACCCAGAAGGAATCGTGGCGCCGTACACGATGAGCGGCGGCACCGACGCCAAGCACTTCCGCAAGCTGGGCATGCGCTCGTACGGCTTCGCCCCGCTACGGCTGCCGGCCGACCTTGACTTCACCGCGCTCTTTCACGGGGTCGACGAGCGAGTACCCGTCGACGCCCTAGAGTTCGGCGCCCGAGTCTTCGACAGGTTTCTCGATCAGGTCTGAGCTCGCGAAGACCTGATGGTGGTGGTCGAGCGAGCGCCACGGCTGAGCCTGCGAAGCCGTGAAGGCGCGTGTCGAGACCAAGGTCTGAGCTCGCGAAGACCTGATGGTGGTGGTCGAGCGAGCGCCACGGCTGAGCTCGCGAAGCCGTGAAGGGGCGTCTAACTCACGCCGTGCGCACGGCACGGATGATCTTGCGTCGGAGCACCACCCGGCGGACGCCGTCGGAGCCGATCCGCACCCGGTCGAGCTCCCAGCCA
>JBAUWM010000274.1:0-2525 GCA_049583775.1 Nocardioides sp. | reverse complement strand
TGCCAGGAGTGCTGGAGAAGCGGTTCAGTGTGGTCGGCGCCTCGGCGGCCTGGACGTACACCACCATCGCGCTCACCGGCGAGGACGGCGCAGGGCCGACGGCTCAGCCGGGCATCGTGGTGGGCTCCCAGATCAAGCTGCCAGCCGACGGTCGCACGTACGCCCTCTACCTGATGTACCCGCTCGAGGAGGAAGAGGAGACGCTGGCGTTGGTCACCCGGGCGTCGCTGACCGCTGGCGTGCTGCTGCTCATTCTCGTCGCCGGTCTCACCTGGCTGGTCACCCGCCAGGTGGTCACCCCGGTGCGGCTGGCCCGCCAGGTGGCCGAGCGACTGGCGGCCGGGCAGCTGCAGGAGCGGCTGGAGGTCACCGGCGAGGACGACCTAGCCCGGCTCGCGACGTCGTTCAACCAGATGGCCAGCAACCTGCAGCGCCAGATCCGTCAGCTCGAGGAGCTCAGCCGGGTGCAACGGCGGTTCGTCTCCGACGTGTCGCACGAGCTTCGCACTCCGTTGACCACCGTGCGGATGGCCGGAGATGTGCTGCACGACGCGCGCAGCGCCTTTGACCCGGTCACGGCGCGCGCTGCCGAGCTGCTGCAGAACGAGCTCGACCGTTTCGAGACGCTGCTGGTCGACCTCCTCGAGATCAGCCGCTTCGACGCCGGGGCCGCGATCCTCGACCTCGACGACGTGAACCTGGGTGACGTCGTGCGTCGGGTGGTCGAGTCGACCCGCGCACTGGCCGAGCAGCGCGGAGTGCGTGTCGCGGTCGTCGATGCTGCACGACCCTGTCTGGCCGAGGCCGACGTGCGACGGGTCGAGCGAATCGTTCGCAACCTGATCACCAACGCCATCGACCACGCCGAAGTCGGCGGCCACGATCCCGGCATCGTCGTCCACCTCGGGGTCGCCGACGACGCTTCGGCGATCGCTGTGCGCGACTACGGCGTCGGCCTCGAACCGGGGGAGTCGGCCATGGTGTTCAACCGGTTCTGGCGTGCCGACCCCGCTCGAGCCCGCACGAGCGGCGGCACCGGCCTGGGCTTGTCGATCGCACTTGAAGACACTCATCTGCACGGCGGCTGGCTGCAGGCCTGGGGGCGTCCCGGCCTCGGAGCGCAGTTCCGCCTCACCCTTCCGCGCCGGGCCGGCGAAACGCTTCGGCGCAGCCCGCTGCCGTTGCAGCCCGACGATGCGGTCACCGTGCGACCCCGCAAGGCGGTCAGATGAGAGCGGCGGTCGTGCGCGCGATCGCCGGCTCAGTGCTCGCTCTCACCTTGGGTGCCTGCACCGGACTTCCTGAGGCCGGACCGGTCGTCGATGCCGACGTCGACTCGCGGGTCGACGACGAGCGCGCCTCCGACCTCAACGCCGTGCCTCCGGCCGCCAACGCCTCGGCCAGCGAGGTCGTCAAGGGATTCCTCGACGCGATGACGGCCTCGCCCATCCGGCTCGACGTGGCGAGGCAGTTCTTGTCGGTCGCGGCGGCGGCCGAGTGGGACCCCGAAGCCTCCACCATCACCTACGCCGACAAGTTGCCGGCCCGAGCCTTGAGCGGGACGCAGGTGATGGTGTCGCTCTCCGATGCCGAGCTGCTCGACCGCACCGGAGCTTGGCAGGGCGAGCTCCCCGACTCACGCCAGGAGCTCGACTTCCAGCTCACCATCGAGGGCGGTGAGTTCCGAATCGAGAACCCACCGGACGCGCTCGTCGTGCCCGCCCCGTGGTTCTCACAACGCTTCCGGCAGGCCTCGCTGTACTTCTTCGAGCCCAGCGGCCGGGTGCTTGCGCCGCAGCCGGTCTACGTTCCGCGGGGCAGCCAACTGGCTACCTCTCTCATCGAGGGCTTGCTCTCGGGGCCATCGAGCAGGGCCGGGACGTCCGTGCGGTCGTTCATCCCGCCTGACCTCAGCGCCGGCCTGTCGGTACCGGTCTCCAACGAGGGCGTCGCCGACATCGCCCTGGGGGGAGAGCTCGGCAACCAGAACACCGTGACCATCGAGCGGATGCTGGCTCAGTTCGCCTGGACACTGCGCCAGGAACCGAGCATCACCAGCCTGCGCGTCACGGTGGGCGGGCAACCCGTGCGCGGTGCCGACGGCGACGCCCTCTACGACGTCACTGACGCTCAGCAGTTCGGACCGTCAGGCGCGACGGCCAGTTCAGACATCTATGCCCTGGTCGGCGGCCTGCTCGCCGTGCGCGCGGGCAACGAGCTCTTGCCGACCGCCGGACCCTTCGGCACCCGTCGGTTCGGCCTGCGCTCGGTTGCCGTCAGCCTCGACGCCAGCCGCGCGGCCGCTGTCAGCGCTGACGGTCGCCGATTGACGCTGGCATCCAGCGACGGTCCTGCCGACGCCACGCAACCCACCACGCGCCCGATCAGCGGTGCCACCGATCTACTGCGCCCCCGCTGGGATCTCGCCGACAGGGTGTGGGTCGTCGATCGGACGTCGTCGGGAGCGGTGGTCCGCTACGTCGACGACCGGCGGGTGCGCACCATCGACGTGCCCGGGGTGAGCG
>JBAUWM010000273.1:0-6906 GCA_049583775.1 Nocardioides sp. | reverse complement strand
CCCCCAGCGAAGTCAAGGCCGCTGTGTCGGGCAACGGGCATGCCGACAAGGCCCAGGTGGGCGCGATGATCACCCGCATCTTGCGGCTCGACGCGCAGCCGAAGCCGGCAGACGCCGCCGACGCCTTGGCGCTAGCCATCACCCACATCTGGCGCGGGGGCGCGCAGGCCCGGATCGACGCCGCGGTGGCTGCGGCCGGAAGGAGACGCTGATGATTGCGTTCGTGCGCGGCGAGGTCGCTGCGTTGAGCCCGACCAGCGCGGTGCTCGAGGTCGGCGGGGTCGGGCTCGAACTGATGTGCACTCCCGGCACGCTCGCCACGCTGCGCACCGGTCGGGTGGCGATGCTGCCCACCAGCATGGTCGTGCGCGAAGACTCGCTCACCATCTTCGGTTTCGTCGACGATGACGAGAAGTCGATCTTCGAGCTCGTGCAGACCGCGTCGGGCGTGGGCCCCAAGGTGGCCCAGGCCATCACCGCGGTGCTCAGCCCCGACGACGTCCGCCGAGCCATCGCCAGCGACGACGTCAAGGCGCTCACCCGCGTGCCGGGCATCGGGCAGAAGGGCGCCCAGCGGATCATCCTCGAGCTCAAAGACCGCATCGGGCCACCCACGGGCGGTCGGTCGGTTGGGCAGACCACGGCAGCGATCGAACCGTGGCGCGCTCAAGTGCACCAAGGGCTGGTCGGACTGGGCTGGTCGACCAAGGACGCTGACCAGGCGATCGAGTCAGTTGCGCCCGAGGCAGCGGCGAGCGACCAGCCCGACGTCGCGGCGCTGCTGCGTGCCGCGCTGCGCTCGTTGAGCAAGGGCTGAGTAGCCGTGCACGAAGACGATCTGGAGCTCGCGGAGGGTCAGCACCTGCAGTCGCTGACCGCCGCGGAGGCCGACGGCGACGAGCGCGCGGTCGAAGCAGCCCTGCGCCCCCGCACCCTTGACGAGGTGGTGGGGCAGTCTCGAGTGCGCGAGCAGCTCGGTCTGGTGCTCGAAGCCGCGCTCGGCCGCGGCCGAGCTCCCGACCACGTGCTGCTCTCCGGGCCGCCGGGGCTCGGCAAGACCACGCTGGCGATGATCATCGCCGCCGAGATGTCGGCCCCCTTACGTCTGACCAGTGGGCCAGCCATCACCCACGCGGGCGACCTCGCTGCCATCTTGTCCGGCCTCAACGAGGGCGACGTGCTGTTCATCGACGAGATTCACCGGATGTCGCGACCTGCCGAGGAGATGCTCTACCTCGCGATGGAGGACTTCCGGGTCGACGTCGTGATCGGCAAAGGACCAGGCGCCACCGCGATCCCACTGGAGATCCCACCGTTCACCTTGGTCGGCGCCACGACCAGAGCGGGGTTGCTGCCCGGGCCACTGCGTGACCGCTTCGGGTTCACCGGACACCTCGAGTTCTACGAGCCGGCCGAGCTCGACCTGATCGTGCGTCGTTCGGCGGGCCTGCTCGGCGTCGACCTCACCTCCGAGGGTGCGGCCGAGATCGCGTCCCGTTCGCGCGGCACGCCTCGCATTGCCAACCGGTTGTTGCGCCGGGTGCGCGACTACGCGCAGGTGCGGGCCGACGGAGTCGTCACCCTCGACGTCGCCCAGGCCACGCTGGCGCTCTACGAAGTCGACGTGCTCGGGCTCGACCGGCTCGACCGTGCCGTCATCGAGGCCCTCTGCTCGCGCTTCGGCGGGGGGCCGGTAGGCCTCTCGACGCTCGCTGTGGCTGTGGGCGAAGAACGGGAGACCGTCGAAGAGGTGGCCGAGCCGTTCCTGGTCCGGAGCGGATTCTTGGCTCGCACCTCACGCGGGCGCGTCGCCACTCGCGCTGCCTGGGAGCACCTCGGCCTGACTCCGCCCGCGGGCCCGTCCGGGGGAACCCTCTTCGACGCCTGAACGTTGGGTCAGGTCGTGGGACACCGGTCCGGGCGGGGATTCGTCGGGCCGCCCACCCTGGTGGCTACACTGGCCCGTCGGTCGGCTGGTGGATCTCACTTGCCGCCGTTTCGTCTGTTCCGCCCCGTGTGCCCGTGTTTCGAACTCGCGTGTGCTTGAGATAAATGCCTGAGAGGTCTGTTTCGTGGAAGGGCTCGTCCAGCTCTTGCCCCTGGTGGCAATCGCGCTCCTTTTCTGGTTCCTGATCATTCGCCCGCAATCGCGGCGACAGAAGGAGCAGGTTCGGATGCAGTCGTCGCTCGCTGTGGGAGACCAGGTGATCCTCACCTCGGGTTTCTACGGCACGTTGATGACGCTGCATGACGACCGGGTGGAGGTCGAGCTGTCGCCCGGCACCACCGTGACGGTCGCCCGCGCGGCGATCGGCACCGTCGTGCCAGTCGTGTCCGACGAGCCGGAGAGCTACGACGACCCCGCTGCACGCGACCCCGAGGCAGAGGAGGCCTGATATGGCCAAGAAGCAGGCCCGGCCCGGGCGCACCCTCATCGTGTTCTTCCTGCTCACCGCCGTTCTCTACGGTCTGGTGGCGTTGGCAGGGTCGTGGAAGCCGCAGCTCGGCCTCGACCTGCAGGGCGGCACTCGCATCACCCTCGATGCCAAGGGCGACCCGAGCCAAGCGAACCTCAACGAGGCGCGCGACATCATCGACCAACGCGTCAACGGCTCCGGTGTGACCGAGGCCGAAGTCGCTACCCAGGGCGGCGGCGTCATCGTCGTCGAGATCCCGGGTGAGAACTCGCGCAGCCTCGTCGACACCGTCGAGCGTCAGGCTCAGCTCCGGTTCCGCCTGGTGGCCTGCTCCGAGGCCGACCCGTGCGTTCCGGGCAGCGGAGCTGGACAGACCCCCGACATCGAGATTCCGCCCACTGCCGAGCCGACCGGCCAACCAACGGGCCAACCCACGGGCCAGCCAACTGGCCAACCCAGCAGCGAGGCCACCATCCGGCCCAGCGATGCGCCCAATGACGCGCCCACCACGGCCAACCGGGTTGCGCCGGGCTTCGGTCAGGCCGCACCGACCGACACACCATCGGCCGAGCCCACGCAGAAGCCGACCCAGAAGCCGTCAGCGAGCCCCAGCAACGCGGCTTCCGAGAGTCCGACCGACGCGCCGTCCCAGAGCCCGACCGATGAGCCGGCCCCCGAGGCCTTCGACGAGACCGCGGTCGCTTCGCTCGACGAGGAGCTGGCCTGGATCCGCGGTGGCTACTCGCAGGCCGACGTCGACCTGTTCAACTCCTTCACCTGCAGCGAGGACGGCGCTCTGCTGAAGGCCGACGGCACTCCCGCCGGCCTGGCCGACGACCCGCTCAAGCCGCTGGTGGCCTGTTCGGCCCCCGAGGAGGCCATCGGCGACGACCGTGCGGTCCCGTCGATCAAGTACCTGCTCTCTAAGTCGATCATTGCCGGCACCGACCTCGACAGCGCCGACTACGGCATCCCGCAGAGCCAGGTGCAGTACGTCGTCACGCTCGAGATCGGCGGCAAGGGTCGCGACGTGTTCGCACAGGCCTCCACCGACCTCACCCGCGACGTCGAGCAGTTCGCCATCGTGCTCGACGGTGAGGTCATCTCGGCGCCCACGTTCCAGGGCCGAATCCCTGACGGCTCGGCCCAGATCAGCGGCAACTTCACCGAGGCGGGTGCCCAGAGCCTGGCCACCAGCCTCAAGTTCGGTGCCTTGCCGATCGCCTTCGACGACCCGAGCGTGTCGGTGATCGGGCCATCGTTGGCTGGCGACCAGCTCTCCGCGGGTCTCACCGCCGGCGTGATCGGGCTGCTGCTGGTGATGCTCTACTGCCTCATCTACTACCGAGGTCTCGGCCTGGTCGTGCTCGCCTCGCTGGCGATCGCCGCGGCGATCACCTACGCGATGGTGCTGCTCCTCAGCGAGACCGCCGGATTCACGCTGACCCTCCCCGGAATCGCTGGACTGATCATTGCGGTGGGTATCACCGCGGACTCCTTCATCATCTTGTTCGAGCGCATCCGGGACGAGATGCGAGACGGCAAGTCGATGCGGGTGGCGGTCGAGTCTGGATGGGCCCGGGCGCGCAACACGTGTGTTGCGGCCGATGCGGTGTCGCTCCTGGCTGCCGTCGTGCTGTACATCTTCGCCTCCGGCGTCGTGAAGGGTTTCGCGTTCGCGCTCGGCCTGACCACGCTGATCGACCTCGTCGTGTTCTTCTACTTCACCAAGCCGATGGTGTCCCACCTGGCGCGGTACGCGTTCTTCAACGCCGGACACCGGTTGTCCGGACTCAGCACGGCGACGCTCGGTATGGACCGAGCCTCCTCGGGAGGTAAGGCCTGATGGGCAAGTTCTCTCGGCTCGGAAGCGAGCTCTACACCGGCGAACGGTCCATCGACTTCGTCAGCAAGCGCCTGGTCTGGTACTTGATCTCGGTGATCTTGGTGCTCGGCGCCGCCGGCATCGTGGCGGTCAAGGGCGTCAACCTCGGTATCGAGTTCACCGGCGGAACCGAGTTCAACGTTGCGCTCTCCTCCGACCGGGTCACCCAAGACACCGCTGACGACCTGCGTGGCTTCGTGTCTGAGCAGGCCGGCGACGCTGGCGACCCGATCGTCACCACGTCGGGCAGCGAGTCGATCCTGGTGCAGACCGAGAAGCTCGACAACGCGGAGTCCGACGAGTTGATCGCCGCGATTGCGACCGAGCTCGACATCGATCCTGCTGCCATCAGCTCGACCGAGATCGGCGAAAGCCTCGGCGCCCAGCTGGCCCAGCGGGCGCTCCTCGGCGTGTTGGTGTTCCTCCTGCTGGTGGTCCTGTTCATCTGGGCCTACTCGCGCGAGTGGAAGATGTCAGTCGCCGGTCTGCTGGCGCTGTTCCACGACATCGCGATCACCGTCGGGGTCTACGCGCTCTCCGGATTCCCGGTCACCCCGGCCGCGGTGACCGGGTTGTTGGCGATTCTCGGGTTCTCGCTCTACGACACCGTGGTCGTCTTCGACAAGGTCCGAGAGAACACCAAGAACCTGCGGCAGTCGCGCACGACCTACGCGGCTGCGGCCAACCTCGCGGTGAACCAGACCCTGGTGCGCTCCATCAACACCGCCATCGTGGCCTTGATCCCGATCGGCGCCATCCTCTACGTGAGCGCGACGCAGCTGGGCGCCAGCTCGTTGCAGGACTTGGCCCTGTCGCAGTTCGTCGGCATGGGGGTCGGGGTCTACTCCTCGATCTTCCTGGCGCCGCGCGTGCTCGTGCACCTCAAGTCGAGCGAAACCGACGTGAAGATGGCCGACAAGCGGGACAAGGCGCGCCGCAAGGCTCAGGCCGACCGCTATGCCTCAGTGCCGAACTTCGTCGAGGACATGCCGGTCACCGATGACCCCGACGGTGACCCCGACCGTGACGCTGGCGAGTTCGACGACGAGGAGCCGCGCCGCGCTGGCGGCCCGGTCGCTCCGCCTCGATCGTCGGAGGCGATGGGTCGCGGGCGTACCGCCCCGCCGGCCAAGGGCGAGGTACGGCAGAGCAACGCCTCTGGGCGCCAGCAGCCGTCGCGCCAGCCGAAGTCGCAGCGCGGCAAGAAGTAGTCCTCGTGGATGCCGCCGGGGCGCTGGCCCACCTCGTGGTCGACGTCCCGGACTTTCCCGAGCCCGGCATCGTCTTCAAGGACATCACGCCGCTACTGGCCGACCCGGTCGGCTTCGGCGCGGTGGTCGACGCCCTGGCCGACGTCGGACGTGACGCCGCGGGCGTCGCGATGGTCGACAAGGTCGTCGGGATGGAAGCCCGTGGGTTCATCTTTGCGGCTCCGGTGGCGCTCGCGCTCGGAGTGGGGTTCGTGCCGGTCCGCAAGGTCGGCAAGCTGCCCGGAGAGACGCACACCGTTTCTTATGCACTCGAGTACGGCGAGGCAACCCTCGAGATCCATCGCAATGCGATCGCGCCGGGCGAACGGGTGCTGCTCATCGACGACGTCCTCGCCACCGGAGGCACCCTGGCCGCCACGCGTGAGCTGGTATCCCGGTGTGGCGGGGTGGTCACCGGCGTGGCGGTGCTGATGGAGCTCTCGTTCTTGCCGGGACGCGATGCCGTCGGCGACGTCCCCCTCACGGCACTCGCGACCATCTGATGTCGGCGGCTCGTAGACTGCCCCAATGAGCGAGGAGCGCACGGAAGCGCCGCCTGTTGGCGGCCGCGCTCCGCTGCCCACGCCTGCCGACCTGACAGGCGGATCTGGCCGGGGAATGCGGGCCAGGCTGGCCCGGATGGGCACCCGTGGTCCAGCGGGAAACCCGGTGCTCGAGCCGCTCTTCCGCGCCGTGCGGGCCAACCACCCCAAGGCCGACCTGGTGCTGCTGGAGCGCGCCTACGTCACTGCCGAGCGCCTACACGGCACCCAGATGCGCAAGAGCGGCGACCCCTACATCACGCACCCGCTGGCTGTGACGACCATCCTCGCCGGCATCGGCATGACCGAGCCGACTCTGGTGGCTGCGCTGCTGCACGACACCGTCGAGGACACGCCCTACACCCTCGAGGAGTGCCGCGCTGACTTCGGCGACGAGGTCGCCCAGCTCGTTGACGGCGTGACCAAGCTCGACAAGGTGGTCTACGGCGACTCGGCGCAGGCCGAGACCATCCGCAAGATGATCGTCGCGATGTCGCGCGACATCCGGGTGCTCGTGATCAAGCTCGCCGACCGGCTGCACAACATGCGGACCCTGCGCTACGTGCCGCTGAAGAGTCAGGAGCGCACGGCGCGCGAGACGCTCGACATCTATGCACCGTTGGCCCACCGGCTCGGCATGAACACGATCAAGTGGGAGCTCGAGGACCTCGCGTTCGCCACCTTGCACCCCAAGATCTACGACGAGATCGTGCGGATGGTCGCCGAGCGCGCGCCCTCGCGCGACCAGTTCCTGGCCGAGGTGATCACCCAGGTCGAGGAGGATCTGCGCGACGCCAAGGTCAAGGCCACCG
>JBAUWM010000272.1:0-5158 GCA_049583775.1 Nocardioides sp. | reverse complement strand
AGGTCCTCCTGGACATCGGCTACAAGACCGAGGGCGTCATCCCCTCTCGTGAGCTGAGCATCAAGCACGACGTGGACCCCAACGAGGTCGTCTCCGTCGGTGACGTCATCGAGGCGCTCGTCCTCCAGAAGGAGGACAAGGAAGGCCGGCTGATCCTGTCCAAGAAGCGCGCGCAGTACGAGCGCGCCTGGGGCGAGGTGGAGGCCAAGAAGGAGGCCGACGAGGTCATCAAGGGCACCGTCATCGAGGTCGTCAAGGGCGGCCTCATCCTCGACATCGGGCTGCGCGGCTTCCTGCCGGCAAGCCTGGTCGAGATGCGCCGCGTGCGCGACCTCCAGCCGTACGTCGGCAAGGAGCTCGAGGCGAAGATCATCGAGCTCGACAAGAACCGCAACAACGTGGTCCTGTCCCGCCGGCAGTGGCTCGAGCAGACCCAGAGCGAGGTGCGCAGCACCTTCCTGGCGACCCTGCAGAAGGGCCAGGTCCGCTCCGGCGTCGTCTCCTCGATCGTCAACTTCGGCGCGTTCGTCGACCTGGGCGGCGTGGACGGCCTCGTGCACGTCTCGGAGCTGTCCTGGAAGCACATCGACCACCCGAGCGAGGTCGTCGCCGTGGGCGACGAGGTCACCGTCGAGGTGCTCGACGTGGACATGGACCGCGAGCGTGTCTCCCTGTCGCTGAAGGCGACGCAGGAGGACCCGTGGCAGCACTTCGCCCGCACCCACCAGATCGGTCAGATCGTGCCGGGCAAGGTCACCAAGCTGGTGCCCTTCGGTTCGTTCGTCCGGGTGGAGGAGGGCATCGAGGGCCTGGTGCACATCTCCGAGCTGGCCGAGCGCCACGTGGAGATCCCCGAGCAGGTCGTCCAGGTCAACGACGACGTCATGGTCAAGATCATCGACATCGACCTGGAGCGTCGCCGGATCTCGCTGTCGCTGAAGCAGGCCAACGAGACCGCGACCGCGGCCGACGTCGAAGAGTTCGACCCCACGCTGTACGGCATGGCGGCGACCTACGACGAGGCGGGCAACTACGTCTACCCCGACGGCTTCGACCCCGAGACGGGCGAATGGCTCGAAGGCTTCGACGACCAGCGCGCGGTCTGGGAGAGCCAGTACGCCAAGGCGCACGAGCGCTGGGAGGCGCACGTCAAGCAGCAGGCCGAGGCGAAGGTTGCCGACGCCGAGGCCGGCGAGGCCACCTCGTACTCCTCGGGTGGCGACGAGGTCGCTGCTGAGGGTGACGGCGGCTCGCTCGCTTCCGACGAGGCGCTGCAGGCGCTGCGCGAGAAGCTGACCGGCGGCTCTGCCTGAGGCACCCCGCGGCTCTGATGAGTCGCTGAGCACGTAAGAAGGCCCGGTCCCCGCAAGGGGGCCGGGCCTTCGTGCTCTGTGGTTGGAGGCGGGTTGGAGGCGGGTTGGAGGCGGGTCAGAGGCGGTCGGCGGGGGAGAGGAAGGTGGGGTCCTCGTAATGCGAAGCGGGCGGGCGACGGTGTCCGCGGTCATCGCCGAGGGTGGAGCGCAGCGTGGAGAGCAGGCTCCACGCGAGCAGGAACAGGGCCAAGAGTGCGATCAATGCGGTCATGACTGAAATCATGCGCTCATCTGATTCCTGCCACCAGTGGCAGGAATGTCGATAGGAGTCGATTTTCAGCCAACCGTGGGCTACCGTGACGCAATGAAGACCGTGGCCGTCGTGGTGCAGGACGGAGCCGAGCCCTTCGGCCTGGGTTCCCTGGTCGAGGTGTGGGGCGAACCCGAACACCCAGAAGACGAGACCCCGGTGTTCGACTTTCGCGTGTGCACCCCACGCCCGGGCCGCGTGCGCGGCCGCTCCGACTACGACCTGTTCGTCGAGCGCGGCCTGGAGGCCACCGAGGACGCCGATCTCGTCTGCTTCTCCCCACACTGCAACTTCCTCGACCACGACCCCGCCGTCCTCGAGGTCGCGCGTGCTGCCCACGATCGGGGAGCCGTCGTCTACGCCCATTGCTCGGGTGCCTTCGAACTGGCTGCGGCCGGACTGCTCGACGGCCGCTCGGCCACCACGCACTGGCGCTACACCGATCTGCTGGCCCAGATGTATCCGACAGTGAACGTGCAGCCCGACGTGCTCTACGTGCAGGACGGCAACGTGCTCACCGGCGCTGGCAGTGCCGCCGGCATCGACGCGTCCTTGCACTTAGTGCGTCAACAGTTCGGGGCGCGCGTGGCAGCCACCACGGCCCGCCGGATCGTCGTCCCACCCCACCGCGACGGCGGCCAGGCACAGTTCATCGCCCGGCAGGTCGTCGACTACCAGGCAGAGACCCTCGGCGCGGTGCTCGCGTGGGCCCTGGAGAACCTCGCCGACAACCTCGACGTCTAGACGATGGCGCGTAAGGCCCACATGTCGCCGCGCACGTTCGCACGACGCTTCCGCGACGAGACCGGTACCACCCCGCACAGCTGGGTCACCGCGCAACGCCTCCAGCTCGCCGAGGAGATGCTCGAACGCACCGACAACTCGGTCGACCAGATCGCCTCCGAGGTCGGTTTCGGCAACTCAGCCACGCTGCGCCACCACTTCACCCGCGTACGCGGCGTGAGCCCGCAGGTGTACCGACGCCAGTTCGCCTGCTGACCCCACAGGCCCCAAGAGCCTCGAGAAACGCCTGCCGGCAGGCGTTTCTCGCACTTGTAGACCGGATTCGGGCCGGATTCTGCGAGTTTCGCCGGCTGGCCGGCGAAACTCGCGCGCGTTAGCCGAGCTGATCCCGCCGAACCTTCCCGGTCAGCGTCCGGGGCAACTCATCGACGAACGACCAGGTCTTCGGTCGCTTGGGTGGGGCGAGCCGGTCTCGGGCGTAGTCGGCCAGTTCCGCTTCGGACGCCGAGCCAACAACAGCCGCGCACACGCGCTGGCCCCACTGCTCGTCGTCGACGCCGTACACGGCGATGTCATCGACGCCGGGGTGCTCGGTCAGCACTTGCTCAACCTCGAGTGGGTAGACGTTGACGCCGCCGGTGATGATCAGGTCGACGCGGCGGCCGTCGAGGTAGAGGTAGCCGTCGTCGTCGAGTCGGCCGAGGTCGCCGACCGAGAACGAGTCGCCTCGCCAAGCCTCGGCCGTTTTGGCGGGGTCGCCGAAGTAGGAGAACCGCGCATGCGAGGGGACCCTGCACCAGATCGTGCCGTCCGGGTCCAGGCTCAATTCACGCCCGGGCCTCGCTCGACCGACGGTGCCGGGACGCTCGAGCCACTCCTCGCTGCGGCAGGCCGTGAACTGTCCTTCGGTGGCTCCGTAGAACTCCCACGTCGACCCCGACGGGAAGAGGTCGATGAGGCGCCGCTTCACGCCGACCGGGCAGGGCGCTCCGGCGTGCGCCACCAGTCGGAAGCAGCTCAGGTCGGGCACGCCCACCTCGTCCCAGTAGGTGAAGAGTCGCTGCAGGTGCACCGGCACGCAAAACATCGTGGTGGGGCGCTCGATCTCGATGGCGGCGGTGATCAGCGCTGGGTCGAACGCATCGAGAATGACGACCCGCCCGCCTGCGAGGCGGGTTCCGAGCCCGAACCGCAGGGGAGCCGAGTGGTAGAGCGGACTGAGCACCAGGTTGACGTCGTCGGCGTGAAAACCCCAGAGGTCGCGCTCCTCGGCCAGCAGCGCGGCGGCGTCGACCTCGGAAAGGAGTCCGCTGTCAACGCCCTTGGGAGTGCCGGTCGTGCCGCTGGTGCAGTGCATCGGACGCCCGCGGGGCATCCCGCGGTCGGCCGTGGTCACCGCGGCGAGCCCCGCCACGTCGGTGACGACGAGGTCCGGATCGAGCGGGCCGAGGATCCGCTCGCGCTCGTGGTCGGTGAGCCGAGGATCGAGCGGGATCGGGAAGATGCCGCGGGCCAGCAGCGAGTGCACCGCGTCGAGGTAGGCGGCCGAGCCAGGCACGAGCAGCGCCACCCGTGCTCCTGCCTGCAGTGCTGCCATGCCCCGATTCTGTCCGATGCCTCGGCTGCGCTCGGATGTTGGCTCAGCCATCGACCGGCGCGGACGCCGTCCATCACCGCGGCCCGCTGTCCAGGTCGTGCCGTAGTCGTGTGACCATCGCTCATGGACAGAACCGTGGGGGCCGAGCTCGCACTGACCGCCTTCGGCGAGTGCACGGTCGAACTGCAGGTGGCCGTGGCCCGCACACCAGGGCTGCACGTGACCGAGCAACTCTCGATCATGCACGAGGACGGCGAGCTCACGCCGGTCGAGGTCAGCGCTGCGCACGGCGGGCGGCTTCACCTCATCACGCTGCCAGCCGGATTCACGCGCGTCACCTACGAGGCGCAGGTGCGTGGTGCCGCCGAGGTGCCGGAACCAACGCTCGCCGAGCTGTCCATGTACAACCGGCCGAGCCGCTACATCGCATCCGACACGTTCGGTGGGTTCGCGGCCTCCGAGTTCGCCGGGGTGCACGACGGTGACCTCCTCGAGGCGGTCTCCTCGTGGGTGGGCACCCGGCTGGTCTATGTGCCCGGCAGCAGCGGTCCGACCGACGGCGCCACTGACACCCTCCTACGAGGCGCAGGAGTCTGCCGCGACTACGCCCACCTCGTCATTGCCCTGCTCCGCGCCCTGCGAGTGCCAGCTCGCCTTGCCGCCGTCTACGCGCCCGGCTGCGACCCCATGGACTTCCACGCCGTCGTGGAGGCCTACGTCTCGGGCGGGTGGTACGTCGTCGATGCGACCGCGTTGGCCCCGCGCTCATCATTGGTGCGCATAGCGACCGGAAGAGACGCCGTCGACACGGCCTTCATGACGACCATCGATGGAGCAGCCAACCTCGACTGGTCGTCGGTCACCGCGGTGGCCGACGACGGGCTGCCCCGCGACGACCTCGATCAGCTGGTCGCCATCCGTTAGCGAGCCGTGACCCGAACCGCTGCGTTGTTGTGCGGGTCGGGCTAGCGTGGCTCCGAACTCGGGAGGGCACACCTTGCACGCACGCACACTCACCACTGGTTGGGCATCGGTGGCCGCGATCGGTCTCGGCCTGCTGGCAGCGCTGTCACCCGCGCAGAGCGCCGCCGCGGCCGACGCCACCTGCGCTGGCCAGGAAGCCACGCTCGTCGGCGATGGCACCTGGGACCACGAGATCATCGGCACGGACGGCGTCGACGTGATCGTCTCCAA
>JBAUWM010000271.1:0-8546 GCA_049583775.1 Nocardioides sp. | reverse complement strand
GATGATGACGGCCTTGCCGCCGCCGAGCGGCAAGTCGGCCGCGGCGGCCTTCATGGTCATGCCGTGCGAGAGTCGGAGCACGTCGGTGAGCGCGTCAGCCTCAGAGGCGTACGGGTAGCAGCGAGTGCCGCCGAGCGCGGGGCCGAGCGTCGTGTCGTGGATGGCGATGATCGCGCGGAGCCCGGTGGCGGCGTCCTGGCAGAAGACGACCTGCTCGTGGGGCGTGGTGCCCAACTCGAGATGGCGATCGAAGACGTGGTGGGCACCGCCGAGGGCGGGGGCGTCAGATGCCGTGGGCAAGGTGGTGACAGACATGTGGTGCTCCTTGGTCAGCACGGCCGCAGGGGTGGGCGGTCGCGATTTCTGAGGTGCGTCAGACGCAGGTCGTGCGCTGGCGCAGGTGGGGTAGTGCGGGCTGGTTCGCTCAGGTCGTGAGCGAACCGGTGAAGCGGGTGTGACTTCTCCTCCCGGTAGGAGGGGTTGGACCCATCGTGACATGCCGTGGCCGTTTCGGGGGTTTGCGAAAGGCGACGAGAGCACGGGACTCGAAGAGCGGGCGTGGGCATCGGTGGCCTTTCCGGGGGACACCTCAACGTAGGAGCCGGTGCACCCCTCGTGCCTTGTCTGGCGGGACCAATCGAGGAGAGCAGGGCTGTCTGGCGCGACCACCGAGGTGGCCTCGAGGCGACAGGCTGGTGAAGAGCGACAGTCCGACCAGGCTCGATTGGTCGCCGTTCACAACCCGGAGGGGTCGACCGGCTCTTACGCTTTCGCCAGGCAATCGAAAGGACCTGTCTCATGCCGCACCTCCGACGCTCGGCCCTGGTGGCGATGCTGGTCGTGGGTGCGCTCTGCAGTGGGTGCGCCGACTACAGCACCATGCAGTTCTTCAAGGACGAGCGCCTGACCTTCACGACACCCGACGACTATGAAGAGGTCGAGGTGCCGCTGGTCGTCAGCTGGACCATGGAGGACTTCGAGATTCTCGCCCGCGGTGAGGACGGCGAGATCGCTGAGGACGTCGGCTACTTCGGCGTCTTCGTCGATCGTGCTCCGGTCAAGCCAGGCAAGACCCTCGCCGACGTCGGCAAGGGCGACACGCAGTGCGAGATCGATCCTCGCTGCCCAGACAAGACCTACCTCAACGCCAAGGGCGTCTACACCACTCGGCAGACCTCGATCACGCTCGACTACGTGGCACCGCTGTCGAGCAAGGAACGCATCCAGCTCCACCAGGTGACCGTCGTGCTCCTCGATGCCGAGGGCAAACGAATCGGTGAGTACGCCTGGTACCAACGCTTCAAGCTCGAGAACCTGGTGGTGAACCTGTGACCGCGACGCTTCCCGACGGGGCCAAGGACGCCGCTCTCGATGAGGTCGTCGCCACACGCGAAGAGCTGCGCGACGAGGCGCGGGTGACCCTGGGTGTCTCCGGCGACACCAACACCGGCAAGCTGCGCCAGCAGCTGGACAAGCACGACACCAGCGTCTACCCGCTGTTCGCGCTCGGCATCCTCACGATCACCGACGCCTTCCAGGGTTACGCGTTCACCGTCCTGGCTCCCGACATCGCGCGCTCGCTAGGCATCGGCTTCGGCGCGATCACGGCCGTTGCCGCCGTCAAGGGCCTTGCCGTGGCGGTGTCGCCGCTGCCGATGGCCTATCTCAGCCAGCGCAAGGCCCGCCGGGCGCTGCTCTGCATCGTCACCGCGATCGGGTGGGCGCTGCTGACCCTCTACACCGGCTTGGTCACCTCGATGATGGGCCTGATGCTCATCCTCGTCGCCGACGGGCTCTCCACGGGCAGTGTCGCGGCGCTGCACGCGCCGCTGCTCATGGACTCCTATCACCCGAACACACGAGTTCGGGTGATCAGCGTCTACACCGCGATCAACCGGGCGGGCGAGGTGATCTCCCCGCTCCTGGTCGCTCTGCTCACGGGTGTCTTCGACCTCACGTGGCGCGGCGTCTTCATCGCGCTCGGCGTGATTGCGACGGTCTCGACGCTGGGCGCGCTCGGGCTCAAGGACCCGGGTTTCGGGCGCTGGGACACCCAGCAGCTGCGGCAAGCCGTTCACGACAAGCATGGCGACACGAGCGCCCTGGACGCAGAAGAGGTGGCACTCGGGTTCTGGGAGATCTGCCGGCGGCTGCTTCTGATACCCACGGTGCGCCGACTCCTGACCGGGTTTGCCGTGATCGGCGTCCTCGCGGCTCCACTCGCGGTCTTCCTGGCCTTCTTCCTGGAGTCACGTTGGGAGCTCGACGACTCCCAACGTGCCATCTTCCTGGCCTACCAAGCAGCCATCTCGGTGGTCGCTCTGGCCGTCTACGGCAACCGCGGCGAACGGCTGTTTCGAGAGAATCCGTCGAAGATCCTCACCACCACTGGTGGGGCACTCGCAGTTGCGATCCTCGCGATCGGAGTCGGCGGGCTGGTGCCCAACTTCACCGCGATGGTGGTGGCTTTCGGGGTCTCGGCAGCGGCTCTGGGCATCATCGGACCGGCCCTCATCATCGGCATCATGTCGGTCATCCCGTCCACGATGCGTCCCCACGCCGGCGGGCTGTTCGGCATCTTCACCGCGATCGGCACCGTGGCCGGAGCGCTCCTGCTCGGGTCGGTGCAGTCTGAGTACGGCTCGGTGGGCTCGATCATCAGCTTCGTCTTCGTGGGTGCCATCGGGGCGTGGGTGATCGCGAGTGCCGGCCGCTACATCAACGACGACCTCGACCGGATGATCGACGAGGTGCTCGAGGACGAAGAGATCAAGCGAATCGAGGAGTCCGGCACCACGTTGCCGATGCTGTCGTGCCGCGGAGTCGACTTCTCCTACGGTCAGCTGCAGGTTCTCTTCGACGTCGACTTCACCGTCGACGAGGGCGAGATGGTGGCTCTGCTCGGCGTCAACGGCGCTGGCAAGTCGACGTTGCTCAAGGTGGTCAGTGGCATCGGACTACCGAGCAAGGGCTCCGTGCGTTTCCGGGGCCAAGAGATCACCTACCTCGACGCCGAGCGACGCGTGAACCTCGGCATCACCCAGATCCCCGGTGGCAAGGCGGTCTTCGGACCGATGACGGTGGTCGAGAACCTTCGCTCGTTCGGCTACACCGCCCCGGGCGGACGTCGGCAGCTCGAGGCCAAGATCGACCATTGCCTGGACGTCTTCCCGCGGCTGGCCGAACGCCGCAGCAGCCTCGCTGCGCAGCTTTCCGGCGGCGAACAGCAGATGCTCGCGTTGTCGAAGGCGCTCATCCTTCAGCCCAGGCTGCTCGTCATCGACGAGCTCTCGCTCGGCCTCGCGCCGGTGATCGTGGGGCAGCTGCTCGAGATGGTCAAGGACATCAACGCTTCGGGAACCGCCGTGGTGCTGGTCGAGCAGAGCGTCAACATCGCGCTCAACCTCGTCGACCACGCCTACTTCATGGAAAAGGGCGAGATGAAGTTCGACGGAGCCGCCGGCGAGCTGCTCGCCCGAGACGACTTGCTGCGGGCCGTGTTCCTCGCGGGCAGCGCTGCCGTTGATTCGGAGGAGACCCCGTGACCGATCAACTGGTCGACGACCTCGAGGACGCCAGCGTCGTCCGCCGGCGGATCCAGCCTCCGACACCTGCCCAGCTGCGCACCGCCGCCGGATGGGCGGTCGCCGCCGTCGGCACCATGGTGCTGCTGAACGTGTTGCGTGCGACGACCGACCTGGCTCTCGACACACCAGTGCCCGTCGTCCTGCTCGGCGTGATCATCGGCATGACCTACGGCCTCCTGGCGGTCGGCCTGGTGCTGATCTACCGCACCAACAAGATCATCAACTTCGCGCACGGTCAGATCGGCGCGTTCGGTGCAGCCTTCTTCGGGCTGGCCGCCGTCAAGTGGGGTATCCCGTACTGGGTGGCGTTCCCGATGGCTCTGTTCGTGTCCGCCGGGGTCGGGTACACGGCGGAGACCGCCGTGGTTCGCCGCCTGCGCAACGCGCCGCGTCTCATGAGCGTGGTGGCGACCCTCGGTGTCGGGCAGTTCCTCGTCGTCTTCGGCCTGGTCATCAACTCCCAGGCCTCGGCTGGTTCGGTCTACCCCAACCCGCCTGGCCTTCCGACGTTCCAGGTCGGGGCCCTCCTCGTCACCCCGGCCTACAGCGGCATGCTGCTGCTTTCGCCGGTCGTGGTGATCCTGATCGCCGTGTTCCTCCGTGTGAGCAAGTACGGCTTGGCCATGCGAGCGGCCGCAGCCAACCCTGAGGCTGCCCGGATGGCGGGCATCTTCTCAGGTCGGATGTCGGGCCTGGCCTGGGCGATCGCCGGAGCGCTGTCGGCGTTCTCTGCGATCCTGACCCAGCCGACCCAAGGGTTCATCTCGGGCGACAGCTTCGGCCCGAGCCTCTTGCTGCGTGCCATGGCCGGTGCGGTGATCGCCCGGATGACGAGCATTCCGCAGGCACTCGCTGCCGGCATCGGGATCGGGGTCATCGAGCAACTGCTGTTGTGGAACTACCCGGCCGGCGGCCTCGTGGAAGTCGCGTTGTTCGTCATCATCTTGGTAGCCCTGCTCAGCCAGCGTCAGCGCGGTGGCCGCGACGAGGACAAGGGCTCGTGGGCGTCGGTCGAGGCGTTGGCGCCGGTGCCCGACGCGCTGCGTCGAATCTGGTTGGTTCGCAACCTCACGCTCGTGGTCGGTGTCGTCGCGCTGGCGGTGACCGCGGCTCTGCCGTTCCTCGTCTCCAACACCGATGCCACCCGTCTGATCGGGATCATGGGGTTCGTCATCGTCGGGTTGTCCGTCGTGATCCTCACCGGCCTCGCCGGGCAGCTCACGTTGGGGCAGTTCGCGGTGGGCGCGGTCGGCGCGATCGTGTCGTACTACGTGTCGAGCCGGACCGGGAACTTCCCGCTGTCGATCGTTTACGGCGGCATCTGCGCCGGAGTCGTCTCAGTGCTCTTGGGGCTACCTGCGCTCCGAATACGTGGGCTCATGCTCACGGTGACCACCCTGTCGTTTGCCCTGGTCATGCCGGCGTTCTTCGTCGAGAAGGTGCTCGGCACCGGCGTCGACCCGGGTCGACCGATCCTGCCGGGCAACATCGTCCTCGACACCGGCCGCTCCTACTACTGGTTCGCGCTGGCGCTGGTCTTGCTGGCGATGCTGCTCGCGCGAAACATCCGGCGCTCCGGGTTCGGGCGGATCCTTGTGGCAGTGCGCGACAACGAGGACAACGCTCGCGCCTTCACGGTCCGCTCGTCGCTGGTGAAGATCCAGGGCTACCTTCTGGCGGGCTTCATCGCCGGGGTCGGCGGCGCCGCCTACGGCCACTCGTTGAGCCTCATCGACCCCTCAGCCTTCCCCGCCAAGGCGAGCGTCGACGTGGTGGTCATGGTCGTGATCGGAGGTGTCGCGGTGCTCTCGGGCCCGATCTTGGGCGCCCTGGTCGTCATCGGGATCCCGACGTTCCTGCCCCTCGGATCGCTCGGCTTGGCCGCCACCTACCTTGGCCAGCTCATCATCATTCTCTACTTGCCGGGTGGCCTTGCGGCGCTCGTGGGCAAGACCCGCGACCGGCTGATCCGAAGGATTGCTCGGTGGAAGGGCGTCGACTACGAGGCGGCCTACGCCAACGAGCCGACGGCCACCGACGACGCGAATGCGGTGCCCACGACCCTGCGGCTGAACGGGGTCAGACCACCGTCGGCGCCGGTCTCCTCGGCGCACGCGCGAGTGCTCCTGTCGGCGCGCGGCCTGCGGAAGTCCTTCGGTGGAGTGCAAGCGGTCCGCGGCATCGACCTCGAAGTCCGCGAGGGCGAGACGGTCGGTCTGATCGGACCCAACGGCGCCGGCAAGACGACGACGTTCGAGCTGTTGGGTGGCTTCGTGCGCTCTGATGAGGGTCAGGTGACGTTCCTCGATCGCGATGTGACCGGGCTCGGCCCCGACGCGCGCGCTCGGATGGGCTTGATCCGGTCGTTCCAGGATGCTGCTCTCTTCCAGACCATGACGGTCACCGAGTGCGTGATGCTGGCGCTCGAACGGGTGCAGCCCACCTCCTTCATCGTCTCGCTCACCGGCTACGCCGGAGCGGAGCGTCGCAAGTTGCGTCGCGCTCGCGAGCTGGTCACCTACATGGGGCTCGACCGCTACCGCGACAAGCAGATCCGAGAGCTGTCTACGGGCACCCGGCGCATCACCGAGCTGGCCTGTCTGGTCGCGCTCGAGCCGACGTTCCTGCTGCTCGACGAGCCGTGCTCCGGCATCGCCCAGCGTGAGACCGAGGCCCTGGGCGGGCTGCTGATGAAGCTCAAGCGTGAGCTGGGGCTGACGTTGCTGATCATCGAGCACGACATGCCGATGATCATGGGCATCAGCGACCGGATCATCGCGATGGCCGACGGTCACGTGATCTGCGAGGGAACGCCCGCGTACGTCATGGCCGACCCGCTCGTCGCCGAGGCCTACCTCGGCGGCAACATCGAGGCGATCGAGCGCTCCGGCACCACGACCGCTGCGCCAGTCGACACCGATGACACAGCCGAAACCGACCTCCTCAAGGTCTGATCTCGACGCATGTGCGGCGTATCAGGGCAAGCGGGGGGCGAAGCGCAGGCCGTGCACGATGCCGGTGACGGCGCCATCGGGGGCACGCCGTACGTCGAGCACGGTGCTGGTCGGCGAGGCCGCCAGCGCGAAGACGTCGGTGCCGACGGCCACCAGCTCGCGGGGCGGGTTCGTGAAGGCGATCCGCACCTCGTCCGACACGTCGTCGGGCACCTTGACGTTCACGAAGAGCTTCGACTCGTCCTCGACGGTCATCACGACCTTGAACGGTCCGAGGTCGTAGGTGCCGACCAGGTCGTCGGCGGTGAACGGCACCGGAGCCATGGACGGCGGCGGCCCGATTCCGCGGTAGCGGTCGAGCGCCCACTCGAGCACCTTCGCGCCCACTGCGGCACCGTGCTTGCCGTTGGTCAGAACGGTCACCCCGAGCCCGTGGTCGGGGGCGAGGTCGAAGCTCGAGGTGTGCACGTTGGAGACGTTGCCTCCGTGGGTCACCAGGCGGACGTCACCCTGCTGCTTGAAGAGCCAGGAGAGTCCGACACCGCTGATGCCGCTACGCGCCGCGATGGTCTCCTGCTGCATCAGCAGCCGGGACTCCTCGGTCAAGGGCGGGGTCGGCGCGGCACCGTCGGTAGAGGCGGTGACCGTGCCGTCGAGGTGGTAGCGCAGATAGGTCAGCTGGTCACGCAGACAGCTCCAGAGTCCGCCGGCCGGCCCGAGCCAGCGCTGGGCCGGAAAGATCGGCACCGAGGTCGCCTTGTCGTCGACCACGATGTGCCCGACAGCGTGCTGACGGTGCGCAACCTCCCAGGGGTAGTACCAGGAGTTCGTGAGGCCGAGCGGCGTCAGCACGAGGTCGCGCACGGCCTTCTCGAACGGCACGCCGGCGGCTACGGCGGCCACCTTGCCGGCCACGATGAAGCCGGAGTTGCTGTACGACGCCAGGGTGCCGGGGGCCAGCTCCTGCGGCGACGTCGCCACCTCGGCCAGCGCTAGATCGAGTGCGTCGTCGCCCCAGCCGGAGTCGACGTTGAGGTCGCCTCGCCACCCGCCGGTGTGGTTCAGCAACTGACCGACCGTGACGCTCGATGCGACCCCCATGTCGAGCAGTCGGAAGTCAGGCAGGTGATCGATCACCCGGTCGGTGAGCGACAGATCACCCCGATCGACCAGCGCCATCACGGTGGTGGCGGTAACGGTCTTGGACGTCGAGCCGATCATGAAGAGGGTGTCGGCATCGACCTCGCGAGGGGCCTTGGTGTCGGTGACCCCGTAGGTCGCCACTTGGGCCGACCCGTCGACCACCACCCCGGCACTGATGCCAGCCAGCGAGTGCTCTGCGGCCAGCTCGGCGAGGATGCCGGCCAGCTCTTCGTTGGTCTGCAGGGCGCTGGGCTGCCGGTCAATGGGCTCGGTCATGAGGTCCTCAGTTGGTCGACGGCCCAGCGTGCCGACGTGCCGATGACGGCGTCAGCGGCGGGTTGCTTCTGGGCAAGCGTGTGGGCACGGGTGAAGACGGCGACGGCGTAGCGACCGCCGTCGGGGTACTCCACGACGCCGACCTCGTTGCGAATCGTCGGCAACGTGCCGGTCTTGCCCGACGTCCTCACCTTGTCGTTGTCGGCGAAGCCGGACGCCAACCGATGCGGCCACACCTGGAGGCCCAAGATCCGACGCACTTCGGCGCAGGCCTCGGGTGCAGCTGCCTCGTCGTTCCACACGAGCGAGAGCAAGCGAGTCATGTCGCGCGGCGACGAGGCGTGCAGGGTGCGCTCGGGATCGATGGCACGCAGCTTTGCGGCCATCTCCCACGTCGGCTCGACAAGCTCGGCGATCGTCTCCACTTCGAGGTCTTCATACATCGTCTGAAAGAGGTCACGACAGTCGCCGTCGATCCGGGTGCTCGTGAGGCCGAGCTTGTCGAGGGTGAGGCGCACCTTGTCGAGCCCGACCTCGGCACAGAGGAAGTCAGTGGCTGCGTTGTCGCTGATACCCATCATCAGCC
>JBAUWM010000270.1:0-4648 GCA_049583775.1 Nocardioides sp. | reverse complement strand
GGCGAGAGCGGCTCGGAGGCGGGCAGTACGGCGGCGCACGCCTCGGCGGCCGCTAGAGCGAGCTCGGTCGTGATGGCGTTCATCGGTCCTCCTGGGCGAGCGATGCGTGATGTGACGTGCCGACGATCAGTGCGGCCAGGCGGGGCCCGTGCGTGCCGGCAGTGGCGTGGGCGAAAGGCTGGTCGCCCACGCTCACGTCGAGTGGGGCTGAGGCAGGGTGGGCGAGCCGGAGCACGTCGCCGGGCTGCAGGTCGCTCAGCGTGGTCGGGTCGATGTGAGTGCTGCGAAAGCGCACGAGCACGTCGACGGGCACATCTTGGAACGAGTCGTTCAGCACCAGCGCAGCCTCGGCCCGCTGCGCGCGCTCCCGGTTCGAGACCGGAGCCGGCGCGGCGGCAGCCGAGAGGTGCGGGTGCAGCCCGCTGAACGGCAGGCACACCGACATGCGGTGCGGGTGGTCATCGATGCGCAGCTCGAGGTCGATCACGACCATCACGTCGGCGGCGCCGGCGGCTTGGGCGAACTGCGGGCTGTACTCGACGCCGGTCACTTGCGGGTCGAGCGCGACGATCGCGGCCAGCGAGTAGCGCATCTCGCTCAGCAGGCGGGCGACCAGCCCCCGGATCACCCCGCTCTCGATCTCGGTGAGCGGCCGCTGCGGCTGGCGGGTGCCTCCCGGGCCACCGAGCATGTGGTCGACGCACGACATCACCGAGTCGAGCGAGAGGTCGAGCATGCCCCGGCCCGGCATCGGGTCGGTGGTGAAGAGCGTGAGGTAGGTGGTGGCGGCGAGCGAGTCGACGTACTCGGCGTAGGAGCGCTGGTCGATCTTGGTGAGGCTCACCTGGCACACGCTGCGCAGGGCGGACGTGAACACAGTGGTGGCCTGGCGGGCGAAGCCGTCGAAGCCGAGCTGCAAGATCCGCTGGTGCTCGCGCGAGAGCTGGATCGGACGCCGGAAGTCGTAGGCCACGGGCTCGCCGGTGCGGGCGCGCCGACGCGACCGACCGGCCGACGCCCCACGGCGGGGGTCGGTTGGGGTCGGCTGGGATGACGCGGCCAGGCTCACGGTGGGCGTATCGGCCCCACGTAGTCCCACCTGAGCCTTATCGCCTGATGTGTTGGGGGTGCAGCTCCGGGATAGTTCGTGATCGTGTCAACCTCTCCGGGGCCATCTGAGGTTGACTGGATGACGAACTATCGGCGCGCGGCACCTCACTGAGTGACGAACTCGGTGAAGTACACGCCCATCACCTCCTCGTGGTAGAGCTCGTGCAGCGTGTGTTCGAGCTCCTTCTTGAGCTTGCGGCGGTCGACCGGCCGGGTCACGTCGGCGATGCTGCGTCCGCTGAACAGCTCGATCGCGGCGTCCAGGGCCTTGCTGCCGTCGGCCTCGTGGGCGCTCGAGGTCAGCTGGAGCGCGAGCCCCAACCGCAGGTAATGGCCACCGGCGAGGTTGACCTGCAGCGTCTCGAGCGGCACCACCTCGCCGGGCTCGGGCTCGGCTGCTCCTCCTCCCGGCTTGAGCACGAACCAGTAGCCACCGCCACCGAGGGCCAGGACGGCCACGATGATGATCAACAGCTTCTTCTTGCCACCCTTCGTGGTGGCTGCCTCGGGCGGGGTCTCCGTGGCCGGGGGGTCAGCGGTCATGGTCATCGCAGCGCTCCTCTCGTCTGGGCTGCCTGGTCGGCCGAGGCCTGGCTAGTTGGCGTCTGGCTAGTTGGGCTCTGGCTAGTGGGGGTCTGATCGGGGGCCGCGGTTCCGATGAGAGGCTCGCCGTCGCCGTCGCCGTCGCCGTCGCCGTCGGTCGTCGCAGCGGCGAGCTCGAGATCGTCGGACCACGTGCGTCCTCGGTCGCCAGCGGCTGCGGGGATCATCTCGGCGGTCTCGGGCGTGACCCTCGAGAGCACCACGATGTCGACGCGCTTGTTGATCTCCTGCGATCCAGGCGCTGCCGGGTCGCGCAACGGCCGGGTGTGCCCGAAGGCGGCCAGCGAGAGTCGGGTGGTCGCGATTCCGGCCACCTCGTTCAAGCGCCGGAGCACGGTGGTGGCGCGCGCTGCCGACAGGTCCCAGTCGGTGGCGAAGTAGCGCGGACGCACCGGCTCCTGGTTGGTGTGCCCGTCGATCTGAAGGGGGTCCGGCACCGTCGCGAGCACGCGAGCCAAGGCATCGACCACTTGCTGGCCGCGCGGGCTGAGCGAGGCCAAGTCAGCCTCGAACACCACATGACGCGAGACCAGGCTGAGCACGAGGCCGCGCTCGTCGTACGACGCCTCGACGTCCCGCTCGAGCCCCGATCGCTGGAGCGCCTTCAGGAGTCGCTTGCGCAGCTTCTCGAGCCGCTTCACCTCGGCCTCGGCCTCGCCCTCGACCCGCTCGTGCTCCAGCCGCTCGGTCACCTGCAGGGCCTGCTGCACCATCGTGCGCTGGTTCTCGCTCAACCCGCTGAGGTTCAGCTGAGGTGCGACCGGACCGATCGCGCCCTCGCCGGGCTGATCGTGCAGCGAGCTGGCGCCGTTGAGGATCGAGTCCTGTGAGCCGAAGCCTGCCGCGAGCCCATCCTTGAGCTCGGCGAACTTCTTCTCGTCGACCTGGCTGATCGCGAACATCACGACGAACAGCACCATCAGGAGCGTCACCATGTCGGCGTAGCTCACCAGCCAACGCTCATGGTTCTCGTGCTCCTCGGGCTCCTCGTGGCGCACCCTGCGGCTAGACATCTCTGCGCTCCGACCGTGATCAGGCGGCCTTGGCGGCCGTCTGCTGGTCGGCGGGCAGGAGCGAGGTCAGCTTCTGGGCGATCACCCGCGGGTTGGAGCCGGACTGGATCGCGGCCACGCCCTCGATGACCATCTCCATCCGCATGCACTCGAGCTCGCTGAGCCGCTTGAGCCGGCTGCCGATGGGCAGGAACAGCACGTTGGCGCTCATGACCCCCCACAGCGTGGCCACGAACGCGGCGGCGATGAGGTGGCCGAGCTCATCGGGGTTGGAGAGGTTCTCCAGCACGTGCACCAGGCCCATGACGGTGCCGATGATTCCGATCGTGGGGGCGTAGGCGCCGGCGTCGGAGTAGAACTTCGCGGCTTGCTTGTCGGCCTTCTTCTTGGCGATCACCTCGGCCTCGAGGATGTCGCGCACCTCGTCGGGGTCGGTGCCGTCGATGGCGAGCGTGACGCCTTTGACGAGGAACTCGTCGTCCATGTCCTTGACCATGTCCTCGAGCGCGAGGAGGCCCTCGCGGCGGGCCCGCTCAGCCAGGCTGACGACGGCCGGAACGATGTCGTTGGCCGGCTTGAGGTCACCTCCCGTGAGCGCACGCTTGAGGGAAACCACGGCAGTCTTGGCATCGCCCATCGTGCCGCCAGCCACGGTGACCAAGATGGTCGTGCCGAAGACCAGCAGCAGGGGCGGCAGGAGCAGCAGGCTCATCGGGTTGCCACCCTCGAGCACGTTGGCCGCGACCACCACCATCAGCCCAAGGCCGATCCCGATCGCCGCGGCGGCGTCCTTCATGAGTGAGCTCCTCGGCGCGGTGTGGCATGGCCGCCGCCGGGGTTGACGATGAGCAAGTTGGGCTGGCGTGGCGGCGGGTCGACCTGCTCGACCTCGATCTCCATGCCGGGGTATCCGGGTTGCCCCGGCCTCCCGGCCCACTCTTCTCCGGCCGCACTCATCGCCTCGAGCAGGCCGCTGAGCGCGAGCACTTCAGCCCGGTGCCGCCGAATGATGGAGATCACCGCCGGCATGCTCTCGGCGACGACGTACTTCGAACCGTCGAGCAGCGTGATGACCGTGTCGGGGGTGCTATCGAGGCGCTCGATCAGATCGGAGTTCAGGCAGAACACCGATCCCGAAAGTCGGGTGAGCGTGATCATGGGGGCACCGTCCTTAGTGCGGAAATGCGAGGGCCATCCGTGGCCATCACGCACTTCATCGGCGTGCCCCTGCCTGACCTGAGTGGTCTGGCCCAGCAATGACGAAGGGCCCCGCCAGATGGCGGGGCCCTACGTGTAGTTGGTGCTCAGATCACGGCTTGCCGGTGTACTCGGCCACGCACGTGTCGAACTTGTCGGCCACCTCGAACGGGTCGTCGATGAGTCCGTCGAGCGTGCACTGCACCAGAGCCTGCGCCAGGGTCAACACGTCGTCGACGGGCTTGATCGAGGTCTGCGGCAGCGCAGGGATGGTGACCAGCGGCAGGCCCGGCACCTCGGGCAACGTGATGCCCTCTGGCTTCTGGTCGGGCTCGTCCGACTCTTCGGAGGGCTCCTCCGCCGGCTCGGTCTCAGGCTCGACCGGGTCAGACGCCGGCTCGGCGCTCTCGGTCTTGGTGGGCTTGGTGTCGTCCTTGCCCGCACTGTCGAGCGTGGGAAGCGGGGTCAGGAAGCCGGCGGCCGTGGTGTTGTTCGGCACCGACATGAAGTCGCCAGCCAAGTAGCTGTCGGCGATCTGGAGCACCAGGTCGACGTAGGACTGCGAGTGGTTGTAGCGATAGACCGCTTCGCGCTGACCGGCCACGGTGCCCAGGTCGTTGGTGCCCGAGCAGAGGTAGACGGCGGTGCCGAGGGCTGCGTCGTCGATGTCTTGGGGGTTGCGGACGCCGTCGTTGTCGGCGTCGACTCCGACCGCCGACCAGGTC
>JBAUWM010000269.1:0-27212 GCA_049583775.1 Nocardioides sp. | reverse complement strand
GGCCACCACCGCGGCCCAGGCACCCCGCACGCCGAGGCCGACGCCCTCGCCCGCGCAGGAGCGGCCGCACGGGGCGCCACCGCTGTCGTCACCCTCGAACCGTGCAACCACACCGGCCGCACCGGACCGTGCACCGAAGCGCTGATCGAAGCCGGCGTGCGCCGTGTGGTCTTCGCCGAGCCCGACGCCAACCCGGTGGCCGCCGGAGGACGTGCCCGGCTCGAGTCTGCCGGCATCGAGGTCGCCGTTGGCCTGCTCGCCGACGACGCGGCCGCGCTGGCCGAGGTGTACGCCCTGGTGGCCCGCGAGGCCCGCCCCTTCGTGACGTGGAAGTTCGCCGCCACGCTCGACGGGCGCAGTGCGGCGACTGACGGCACCAGCCGCTGGATCTCGAGTCGAGCCGCTCGACGCGACACGCACCGGCTCCGAGGGTTGTGCGACGTCATGCTCGTCGGAGCGAACACCGTTGACGTCGACGACCCGGTGCTGACCGTCCGTGACGAGTTCGACCATCCCGCACCGGTCCAACCGTTGCGCGCAGTGATGGGGGAGCGCGACCTCCACCCATCACGACGGATCTTCAACGGTGATGCCGACTCCGTGCACTTGCGCACGCGTGACCCCCACGCAGCTCTGGCTGAGCTGTATGCGCGAGGCCGCCAGCACGTGTTTCTCGAAGGCGGCCCCACACTCGCCGCCGCCTTCGTGGCCGCCGGACTGGTCGACGAGATCGTCGTCTACATGGCGCCTCTCCTGCTGGGCTCGGGGGCCGCAGCCGTCGCCGACCTCGGAATCACCACCATCGGCGCAGCGTTGCGCCCGCGGGTCGTCGACGTCACGGTGCTGCCGCCGGACGACGACGACGAGCAACCGAACGTGCGCTTCATCCTGCGACCGACCGAGGTGGTTGAGGTGCGAGCGCAGCGACCGACCGAGGTGGTTGAGGTGCGAGCGCAGCCACCAACCGAGGTGGTTGAGGTGCGAGCGCAGCCACCGACCGAGGTGGTTGAGGTGCGAGCGCAGCGAGCCTCGAAACCCCACCGAGAGGAGACCTGATGTTCACCGGGATCGTCGAAGAGCTCGGCACCATCGAGGCCATCGAGCACCAGGGTGACGCCATTCGGCTCACCGTGGGCGCGAGTACGGTGCTCGAGGACGCCGGGCTCGGCGACTCCATCGCCGTCAATGGCTGCTGCCTCACCGTGGTCAGCCACGACGGGGTGCAGTGGACCGCTGATGTCATGCAGGAGACGCTTGACAAGACCAGCCTGGCCGGGGTCGCCGTCGGCGACCGAGTCAACCTCGAGCGTGCGGTCACCGCCGAGAAGCGGCTCGGCGGCCACATCGTTCAAGGGCACGTCGACGGCGTCGGCGAAGTCCTCGGCCGTACGCCGAGCGAGCACTGGGAGGTTGTCGAGATCTCGCTGCCGGCCGAGCTGGCCCGGTACCTGGTTGACAAGGGTTCGATCACCGTCGACGGCGTCAGTCTCACCGTGGTCACCGCCGGACTCGCGTCATTCACCGTCAGCCTGATCCCCGAAACTCTGGCCCGAACGACCCTCGGTCTGCGTCAGCCCGGTGATCGAGTCAATCTCGAGGTCGACATCCTCGCCAAGCACGTCGAGAAGCTGCTGGCAGCCCACGTGCCCGGAGCCACTTCGCCCAGTACCCCAGCACAAGGAGTCACCCGATGAGCATCCCGTCAAAGCAACCCCAGCACGCCGGGGTCCGACTCGACACCGTCGACCAAGCCATCGCCGACATCGC
The DNA here is from genome assembly GCA_049583775.1 of Nocardioides sp. Lineage (GTDB taxonomy): Bacteria > Actinomycetota > Actinomycetes > Propionibacteriales > Nocardioidaceae > Nocardioides. The sequence continues at coordinate 25,445 of JBAUWM010000269.1, read as the reverse complement.
TGCCGGCAAGGCCGTCGTCGTGGTCGACGACGAAGGTCGTGAGAACGAGGGAGACCTGATCTTCGCGGCGAGCAAGGCGACCCCGGAGCTGATGGCCTTCACGATCCGTCACTCCAGCGGGGTGATCTGTGTGCCGATGCCCGGAGCCATGCTCGACCGGCTGGAGATCCCGTTGATGACGCCGCACAACAAAGACGCCTACCGGACGGCCTACACGATCTCGGTCGACGCTCGCGATGGCGTCTCTACCGGCATCTCGGCCGCCGACCGGGCTCACACGGCTCGGGTGCTCGCCGACTCGGCCACCGAGCCGTGGGAGATCACCCGCCCTGGGCACGTCTTCCCTCTGCGCTTCCGCGAGGGGGGTGTGCTGGCCCGCCGCGGCCACACCGAAGCCGCCGTCGACCTGGCCCGGCTCGCCGGGCTCACCCCAGCCGGGGTCCTGGTCGAGGTGGTCAACGACGACGGCACCATGAAACGCGCCCCCGAGCTGCGGGCCTTTGCCGACGAGCACGGCTTGTCGATGATCTCCATCGAAGACCTCGTCCGCTGGCGGCGGCGCAACGAGAACCTGGTCGAGCGAGTCGCCGAGACCCGGCTGCCGACCCGACACGGCGACTTCACCGCCTATGGCTACCGGATGTCGGTCGACAACTCCGAACACATTGCCTTGGTCTACGGCGAAGCCGGGTTGGATTCCTTGGCCGGCCCCGACCCCGTGCTCACCAGGGTGCATTCCGAGTGCCTCACCGGCGACGTCTTCGGCAGCAGTCGTTGCGACTGCGGACCTCAGCTCGACGAGGCGATGGAGCGGATCGTCGCCGAGGGCCGGGGAGTGATCGTCTACCTCCGCGGCCACGAAGGCCGGGGGATCGGCCTGGTCGCCAAGCTGCAGGCCTACCAGCTGCAGGACGGCGGACGCGACACCGTCGACGCCAACCTCGACCTCGGACTGCCCGCCGACGCTCGCCACTACGGCGCGGCCACGCAGGTACTCAAGGACCTCAAGGTCGAGTCGGTGCGGCTGCTCACCAACAACCCCGACAAGGTGCAGAACCTCGAGGACTACGGGGTGCCCGTCGCCGAGCGGGTGCCGCTGACGCCGCACCCGAACGACCACAACTTGGCCTACCTGCTCACCAAGCGCGACCGCATGGGCCACCAGCTGCCCGACCTCGGCCACGAGATCCCCGAAGGAGACATGGCATGAGCGGCCACGGAGCGCCCACCGCCGAGCCCGTCGACTGCAGCGACCTCAAGGTCGCGGTCATCGCCGCGAGCTGGCACACGTCGGTCATGGACGGTCTGCTCGCCGGTGCCCGTCGCGCCTGCGGCGAGTTTCAGGTGAGCGACCCGCGCGTGATCCGTGTTCCCGGCACCTTTGAGCTGCCGGTAGTGGCCTCCGCGCTGGCAGCCGAGGGCTACGACGCGGTGATAGCGCTGGGGGTCGTCATCCGCGGCGGCACGCCCCACTTCGACTACGTGTGCAACGCCGCCACCGACGGGCTGACCCGCGTGGCGCTCGACCACACGATCGCCGTCGGGTTCGGGGTGCTGACCTGCGACACCGACCAGCAGGCCCTCGACCGCGCAGGACTGGAGGGGTCCAAGGAGGACAAGGGCTACGAGGCGACCGCAGCCGCCCTGCACACGGCCCGCACCCTTCACGAGATCCGCGGCTGAGACCGCGCCTCCGGCTCGCGGGGTCGACGGCCTAGGCTGCTCTCGTGAAGACGTTCGACGGCCTGTGGGCTGAGCTGTCCGAGAAGGCCCGTACCCGGCCCGACGGCTCGGGCACCGTGGCCGCCCTCGACGCCGGCGTCCATGCCATCGGCAAGAAGCTGGTCGAGGAGGCCGCCGAGTCCTGGATGGCCGCCGAGCACGAGGGCAAGGAACGGGCGGCTGAGGAGATCAGCCAGCTGCTCTACCACGCCCAGGTGCTGATGATCGCCAGCGGCATCGAGCTCGACGACGTCTACGCCCACCTCTGACCAACCCGAAGGTCACCATGTCTCTCCTCCGGATCGCGATCCCGAACAAGGGCTCGCTCTCGCAGTCAGCCTCCGAGATGTTGCGCGAGAGCGGCTACCGCCAGCGCGACGACTCAAAGCAGCTGACCCTCACCGACGCCGAGAACGGCGTGGAGTTCTTCTACCTGCGCCCGCGCGACATCGCCCTCTATGTCGGCGAGGGCACCCTGGACGTCGGCATCACCGGTCGCGACCTGCTGCGTGACTCTGAGGCCAAGGCCGACGAGGCACTCTCGCTCGGTTTCGGTCGCAGCACGTTCCGTTTCGCCGGACCGCACGGCGTCTACTCCGACCTGTCCGACCTGGCTGGCACGCGGATCGCGACCTCCTACGTCGGGATCGTCCGAAGCTTCCTCCAGGAGCGAGGCATCGAGGCCACCGTCACCCGACTCGACGGCGCGGTCGAATCGAGCATCCAACTCGGTGTCGCCGACGTGATCGCCGACGTCGTCGAGACCGGCTCCACCCTTCGGCAAGCCGGGCTGTCGACCTTCGGTGAGCCGGTGCTCGAATCGGAGGCCGTGTTGATCACGCGAGCCGGTGCCGAGCTCCCCGCCGGGTTCGACGTGTTCCTGCGTCGGCTCGAGGGCGTCCTGGTCGCCCGCGGTTACGTGATGATGGACTACGACGTCGCCGAGGCCGACCTGCCCGCTGCGGTCGCGCTCACGCCCGGCATCGAAGGCCCGACCATCGCACCGCTGGGTCGTGAGGGCTGGATGGCGGTCCGGGCCATGGTTCCGCGTGCTGGCGCTCACAAGCTGATGGACGACCTCTACACCCTGGGTGCGCGCGGCATCTTGTTGACCGACATCCATGCCTGCCGGCTCTGACGCCGACGTGGGGCCCAGCTTGCCTCGGGTCTGGCGCCCACTCGGGCCGCGGATCGCCGGCATTGCGGCCGGGGTGTCCTTGCTGGTGCTGATGACCCTGCTCTGGATCGGCTTCGACGACAAGACCCGGTCGTCGATCACCCCGTTCCAGCGCGGCACCGCCATCGCCATGTTCCTGCTCGGCTTCGCCTGCCTTTACGCCCTGGCGCGCTCGCGTGTCGAGGCGCACACCGATCGGCTCATCGTGGTGAACGGTTACCGGCGCCGCGAGTTCGCCTGGGCGCAAGTGGTGGCGGTCCGTCTGGGCCAGGGCGCGCCGTGGGTCACTCTTGACCTCGCTGACGGCACCACGGTCTCCGCGATGGGCATTCAGGGTTCCGACGGGCAACGTGCCAAGGACGCCGTCCGGCAGTTACGGGCCCTCGTCAACCGCGCGGATTCCCCAGGAGACTGACACCTCGTCGCCATCCTGGCCTGCGGGAGCCAGCGTGATCAGGTCGTCTCGGGTACGGAACGCGTCGGCTCCGGCAGTCATCGGCTCCACCGCGATCGAGCGGCGTCTGGCATGCGGCACGTCGTCAGCGGTGTAGACCTGCAACCACCGGTGCGCCCGGTCGACCCACAACGACACCGCGCGTCCGCTGGCGGGGTCGCGCACCGTGGTCGTTGCCACGCCCTCGTCGTCGCGCATCAGATCGGTGAAGCCATGGTCGAGTCCGACGTCGCGCAAGGGACGGGCGATCCGGAAGTCATAGTCGGTCTCAGCCACCGACTCACGGGTGGTCGGAAGCTGGCGCTCGTCGTTCTGGGCGCGGGTGTCCGCGGGAAGAGTGAGTTCCCACGTGTCGACCGGGCCCGGCCCGACCGTGAGGTACGGGTGCGCCCCGCTCGCATACGGCGCCGGTTCGACCGACACGTTGGTGCAGGTCTGCGTGACCGTCAGTCCGTCAGCAGACAGGTCGTAGAGAACATGCAGATCGAGGGTCCAGGGATAGCCCGACTGAGCGATCAGCCGGTACTGCAACGAGACCGAGTGCGACGTGTGCTCCTCGAGCGTCCACGCAGCCCAACGCACGAGTCCGTGAGACGCGTTGCGGCGAGCAGGCTCCGAAAGCGGGAGTTGATGTTCGGCGCCGCCGAACGAGTAGCGCCCGTCGCCGATGCGGTTCGGCCATGGTGCGAGTATCTGACCCCGTCCGCGCCAGGGCATCGCGTCCTCATCGAACCCGTCCACGAGGTCGCGGCCCGCGAATCGCAGCGACCGGAGGGTCGCACCGCCTTCGGTGATCACCGCGTGATAGCCGCCGCCTGCGATCTGGTACTGCTCCCCGCTGGGGGCGACCGCTGGTGACATGTGAGTCAGACAATCACGTCGGCGCGCTCGCGCGTTTCCTCGTCCGCGAACAGCCGCTGCTCGTCAGCCATGAATTGCACCCAGTGGTCACGCATGCCCTCGCCGTCGCGGGCCATTCCTCGGCGCAAGCGCTCCTCAGCATCTGAGTGCTCCACCCACACCAGCACCGTGCACCGCTGAGCGTGCCGCCTGTTGCCCGAGCCGACTCCTTCGATCACGACAAGCTCGGCCGGCGTGACCGCGACCGACTCCGCGAGGCGGTTGGCGTGCCAGTCGAACCGGCGGTAGCTACCCGGCCGGCCCTCCGACAACGGCCCCAGGAGCGGATCGAGACGCTCCGCGACACCGGGTAGCCCCTGCCACCCCTCCAGCAGGTCGTCCACATGCACCACCTGCGTCCCGGGATGCTGCTCAGCGATCGCGGCGGCCAGCGTCGTCTTGCCTGAACCCGCTGGCCCGTCGATACAGATCAAGCGCCCCTCACCCAGCGTCGGCTCGTGAGCGAGCGCTCGTTCGAGTACCCCCGAGGCGGTGTCCAGCACACCTGGCGGCCAGGTGGCGCTCAGGTGATCCCTCGCTTGCGCAACAGCGCCTCGATGTCGGCCAGGTCGTCGTCGATGGCTGGGGCGCCGCGTTGCTTCACGACTCGACCAGAGGCAGGGGAGAGGGCGCCTGATCGACGCTCAACGAGACGAGACGCGCCGAAGAGCAGCACCGCCACTCCCGCGATGATCACGCCGATCCAGACACTGGGGCTGAACACGAGGCGGGTGGCCCAGTCGCCGATCGCTTCTCCGATCCGGGTCACCATGCGCAGGGTGTCGGTCAGGTATGCCGCGGCCGGCACCAGCGTGAGCGCCGCACCCCGAAGGCCGGTGGCCAGCCCGCGGCGGTGGTAGGCCCACCACGTGTAGGTGCCCCCCACCAGCGTCAGGGCCAGAGCCAGTACGCCGTAGCTCACGTCGTCCACCCCTCCAGGTTCGCACACCTCCGGGCATAGGACTGGTGGGAGACTGGTGCCATGACCGACCGCCAGCTGCTCGCGCCGGCGTTCCCCGACGACACCGGCGAGGCCGACCCGGCCCTGGCAGACGCTCTCGCCGCGTTCGGCGACGACCCCGGGCGTTTCCCGGAGGCACTCGCTGCGCTGCAGGACGCGCGGGTGCTGGTGCCCGTGGTGGCTGTGCTCGGAGATGTCGAGGTCGACGCCGCCGGGTTGGCCCACGACAAGTCCAGCGACATGGCTGCCGTCCTGCTGACCGGCGCTGACGGGCGGATGGCGCTGCTCGGCTTCTCCAGCACGATCACCCTGGCTGGGTGGGATCGCGAAGCACGCCCGGTGCCGGTGACCGTGCGCACCGCCGCCACCGCCGCAGTGCAAGAAGGGGCCGATGCCCTGGTGCTCGACGTAGCCGGGCCGGTGCGGCTCGTGGTGGAGGGAGAGCACCTCCGGGCCCTGGCTGCCGGATGGCGGCTGGCCAGGGTCGACGACGACGTGGCCTGGGTGCGTCCCTGAGCGTCTGGCACGCCGGTCTTGATTGGGCCCTCACCGGAATGTTGCCCTAGGATCTGTTGTTGACTGGATCAGCACCTGTACGCCTGCACCCGTACCTCGGGCGCCGACAAGCGAGTGCCGATCCCACAAGCGGAGATCAGGCTCGATCATCTCCCACCCGCATCGACCGCGTTCCACCAGTTTCACCAGGTCGTCGGGTCCGGTCCAAGGCTCCGGCCGGGTTGTGTGTGCCGTGCATCTCTGGCGGTACGACGATCCAGTTCAGGTGGTCGTGACTGGCTTCCGCTTGTGCGCCAAGCGGAAGCCCTCGTTGTTTTTGACGCTGTCCTCCGCGGCGATCACACCCACTGCCTGACTACTGGAGGACACATCAGCACCGAGCTTCGTATCAACGACCGGATCCGGGTTTCCGAGGTCCGGCTCGTCGGACCAAGTGGCGAGACCGTCGGCATCGTGCCGACGGCCGATGCGCTGCGCCTGGCCCAGGAGGCCGACCTCGACCTCGTCGAGATCGCCCCGATGGCGCGACCCCCGGTCTGCAAGCTCATGGACTACGGGAAGTTCAAGTACGAGAACGCCCAGAAGGCCCGTGAAGCGCGCCGGAACCAGACGAACGTCATCATCAAGGAGATGAAGCTTCGTCCGAAGATCGACGCCCACGACTACGAGACCAAGAAGGGCCACGTCGTCCGGTTCCTCAAGGCCGGCGACAAGGTCAAGATCACGATCATGTTCCGCGGACGCGAGCAGCACCGGCCCGAGCTGGGCTTCCGACTGCTGCAGCGCCTCGCGGAGGACGTCACCGAGCTGGGGTTCATCGAGTCCTCGCCGAAGCAGGACGGCCGCAACATGATCATGGTCCTCGGCCCGCACAAGAAGAAGGCCGAGGCCAAGGCCGACCACCTGGTGCAGAAGGCAGAGAAGGAAGCCGAGCGCGCCGCGGTCGTGGACGCCGAGCGTGCCGAGCGCGATGCTGCCCACGCCGCCGGTCCGGTCGCCCAGAAGAAGGAGCGCGGACGCTCCGAGAACCTCGATCCCGAGATCGAGGCCTAAGACACCCGGGGCCACTGCCCTGGTCGAACTGTGCAGCACCCCTGCATCAACGAGGAGAGAGACACCATGCCGAAGAACAAGAGCCACAGCGGCGCCGGAAAGCGCTTCAAGGTGACCGGCTCGGGCAAGATCTTGCGCGAGAAGGCTGGCAAGCGCCACAACCTTGAGAAGAAGGCGTCCAAGGTCACCCGCCGACTGTCCGGCACCGTCGAGGTCGCCAAGGCTGACGTTCCCCGCGCCAAGAAGATGCTGGGTCTCTGACTCACACGCACACGAACCATGTTGGTCGAGCCTGTCGAGACCACGAACTGAGCAACCTAGGCAACAAGGAGTAACGCCATGGCACGCGTCAAGCGGGCAGTGAACGCACACAAGAAGCGTCGGGTCGTCCTCGAGCGGGCCAGCGGTTACCGCGGCCAGCGCTCGCGGCTGTACCGCAAGGCCAAGGAGCAGGTCACCCACTCCCTGGTCTACAGCTACAACGACCGCAAGAAGAACAAGGGCAACTTCCGTCGCCTCTGGATTCAGCGCATCAACGCCGCAGCGCGTGCGCAGGGCATGACCTACAACCGCTTCATCCAGGGTCTGAACCTGGCTGGGGTCGAGGTCGACCGCAAGATCCTCGCCGACCTGGCCGTCAACGACATCGCCACGTTCAACGCGCTGGTCGAGACCGCTAAGGCGGCGCTGCCGGCTGACGTCAACGCGCCCAAGACCGCCGAGGTTGCAGGCTGAACCAGCCCGCCGTCCCGCTGACGTCGGGTAACGCCCGGCTCAAGGACTATCGGAAGCTCAGCCGCCGCTCGGATCGCTCCGAGCGGCGGCTCTTCCTTGCCGACGGTCCATTGGCCGTCGAAGGCGCCCTGGAGGTGCCTGGCTGTGTCGTGGAGGTGTTCGGCACCCCCGCAGCCGAAGAGCAGTACGCGATGCTCGCCGCAGCAGCCCCGGTCTGGACCCTGGTTGACGACCGCGCGCTCGCCTCGCTCAGCGACTCGGTGAGTCCGGCCGGCGTCGTGGCGCTGTGCCGTTTCGTCGACCGACCGATCGATCATCTTCTCGACCGCACGCCGCGGCTCGTGGCCATCTGCGCCGACATCCGTGACCCGGGTAATGCCGGAACCGTGATTCGTACCGCTGATGCCGCCGGAGCCGACGCGGTCGTGCTCGCGGGTAGCTCAGTCGACCTCTACAACCCCAAGACCGTCAGAGCCAGCGTTGGAAGTGCCTTCCGGGTGCCGATCGCTGTCACCCCCGACGCCGCATCAGCCGTTCAGGCTGCCCGCGCCGCGGGACTGACCGTGGTCGCCGCCGACGGAGCGGGCGAGGTCGACCTCCACCAGGCGGGCGGGCTGCTCGCTGGTCCGACAGCTTGGTTGTTCGGAAACGAGGCCTGGGGACTCCCCGCCGATCTTCAGGCGCTGGCAGACCACCGGGTGCAGATCCCGATCCGTGGCCGCGCCGAGAGCCTCAACCTCGCCACGGCCGCGGCGTTGTGCCTCTATGAGTCGGCCCGCCACCACCGGGGCTGACGCCCACCTGTCACTAGGCTGGCCAGATGGTCACGGCTCAGCAACTCGCCGACGCTCTGCCCGACGGTGTGGTGACGACCGATGGCCAGGGTGTCGTCACGCTGGTCTCCGGCGTCGCGGCGACCATGCTGGGCATCGATGCCTCTGGATCGGTCGGCCTCCCGCTCGAGGACGTGCTGCGACTACGTGACCACGACGGACACGACTGGGTGTGCGTCAACACTCCCTTTGCCGGGCTGCGGACGCGCACGGGGGTGCCGGAGCAGTCCTGGTTGGTGCCCGACGGGACCGAGGTGCTCGTCGCTGCCCGTCTGGTGCGAGCGCTCCCGCGAGGCCCTGTCACTGGCGTCGCCATCACGTTGCGCAGCGGACGGGGGAGGGCGCGACTCGACCGGGAACGTTCCGACCTCGTCGCCACCGTGGCTCACGAGCTGCGGTCACCACTCACCGGGGTCAAGGGCTTCGTGCAGGCCCTCCTGAACCGCTGGGACAAGCTCAACGACGACCAGAAGAAGTTGATGCTCACCACGGTGGCGGCCGACTCCGATCGCCTCAGCCGGTTGATCGCCGAGCTCTTGGACGTCGCCCGGATCGACACCGGGCGCCTGCAGCTCCATCCCCGGCCGTGCGATGTCACGGTGCTCGTCGGGCGAATCAGCGACTCGGTGGGCGCTGGGACCCATCGCGAGATCGAGGTGGCCACCGAGGGTGAGCTGCCGCAGATCTGGGCCGATCCCGACAAGTTCACGCAGGTGGTGACCAACCTGGTCGAGAACGCCGTCCGGCACGGCGAGGGCCTCGTCAGGGTCGAGCTGGTCCGCGAGCCTCACTCCGACGCGGCCGATGGCGTCCGGGTCACCGTTCGCGACCAGGGTGCGGGCATCCCACTCGAACTGCGGCGACGAGTCTTCACCAAGTTCTGGACCGCGGGAGCGCGGGGCGGGTCGGGCCTCGGGCTCTACATCGTCAACGGGCTCACCCGCGCCCACGGCGGAACCGTCACCATCACCGACGCCGCGGGTGGCGGGGCCGAGATCGCCTGCACCTGGCCCGGGGTTCCGCGCGAGCTCGGCTGAGGCGACGCCCGCCAGTGGGCCAGCGACAACCGGTTCGCTCCCAGAGTCGGCGCCTTCATACACTTCGGCTCATGTCCGGACCCAACACCGACTACGACCCTGTGGAGGTCACCCCCTTGCAGCCCGAAGAGGTCGAGGCCGCGCGCGACGCCGCGCTCACGGCGATCGAGGCCGCAACCGACCTTGAGATGCTCAAGCAGGTCCGGATCGACCACGCCGGTGACCGCTCTGCCCTGGCCCTGGCCAACCGCGAGATCGGGGCACTGCCGCCTCAGGCCCGCAAGGAAGCCGGCCAGCGCATCGGCCAGGCCCGCGGAGCGGTCAACCAAGCGCTGTCCCAGCGGCAGGCCGTCCTCGAGGTCGCGCACGAGGAGCGAATGTTGGTCGAGGAGACCGTCGACGTCACGGTGCCAACCGATCGAGTTCCCGTCGGCGCACGCCACCCCGTCACCACGGGATCAGAGCTGATCGCCGACATCTTCGTGGCCATGGGCTGGGAAGTCGCCGAAGGCCCCGTCATCGAGGCCGAGTGGCTGAACTTCGACGCTCTCAACCTCGGCCCCGACCATCCGGCACGCACCATGCAGGACACCTTCTGGACCGACCCGTCCGACCACGGTCTCGTCCTGCGCACGCACACCTCACCGGTCCAGGCGCGGACCATGCTCAGCCGGACGCCGCCGATCTACGTCGTTTGTCCGGGCCGGGTGTTCCGCACCGACGAGTACGACGCCACGCACAGCCCCGTCTTCCACCAGGTTGAGGGCCTTGCCATCGACGAGGGCATCTCGATGGCGCACCTCAAGGGCACCCTCGACCACTTCGCCTCTGCCATGTTCGGCCCCGGCATCACGACTCGCTTCCGCCCGTCGTACTTCCCGTTCACCGAGCCCAGCGCCGAGGTCGACCTGATTTGCTTCGTCTGCCGAGGTGTCGACTCCGACTCGTGCCGCACGTGTCGCGGTGAGGGGTGGATCGAGTGGGGTGGCTGTGGCGTCGTGAACCCGCGGGTGCTCCGGGCCTGTGGCATCGACAGCGACCGCTACTCCGGATTCGCGTTCGGCATGGGCATCGACCGCACGCTGATGTTCCGCCACGGCATCGAAGACCTGCGCGACCTCTTCGAGGGCGACGTCCGCTTCACCTCGGCCTTCGGAAGCGAGCTGTAGACCTGTGAAAGCCCCTGTCTCCTGGATCGGCGAACACGTCGACCTGCCTGCCGAGGTGTCGACCGAGCAGCTGGCTGCCCGCCTGACCGCGCTCGGCCTCAAGCTCGAGGCCATTGAGCGCCCGGCCGACCACATCACCGGACCTCTGGTGGTCGGTCGGGTTCTCACGTGCGTCCCCGAGCCGCAGAAGAACGGCAAGACCATCAACTGGTGCACCGTCGACGTCGGAGGGGCCAACGGCACAGGTGAGCCCCAGGGCATCGTCTGCGGTGCCCACAACTTCGGCGTCGGCGACCTCGTCGTCGTGATTCTGCCTGGCGGAGTGCTCCCCGGTGACTTCCACATCAGCGCGCGCAAGACCTACGGGCATGTCTCGAGCGGGATGATCTGCTCCGCCGCTGAGCTCGGCCTCTCAGCCGACCACGAGGGCATCATCGTGCTGCCCCCCGAAACTGGTTCGCCGGGCGACGACGCGTTCAACGTTCTCGGCCTTGACGACGAGGTCATCGAGTTCGAGATCAACCCCGACCGCGCCTACGCCCTCAGCTTGCGCGGCGTCGCCCGCGAGGCCGCACTCGGCTTCGATCTGCCTTACGCCGATCCCGCTGAGCGGACGACTCCGGCGGCCAACGGCGATGGCTATCCCGTGGTGCTCGACGACCAGGCCGGGTGTCCGCTCTTCGTGGCGCGCACGGTCGCTGGCTTCGACCCCACGGCGCCGACACCGGACTGGTTGGCAAAGCGCCTCACCCAGGCGGGAATGCGCCCCATCTCGTTGGCGGTCGACATCACCAACTACGTCATGCTCGAGCTCGGCCGCCCGATCCACGGCTACGACGCCGACAAGCTCCAGGGTCCTATCCGAGTGCGCCGCGCGGCAGTCGGCGAACGGCTGACGACCCTCGACGGCACCAATCGTGCACTGTCGCCCGAAGACCTTGTCGTCACCGACGACTCCGGCATCATCGGGCTCGGCGGGGTCATGGGTGGTCAGACCACCGAGATGTCCCACACCACCACGCGCGTCCTCATCGAGGCGGCTCACTGGGACGCCACCTCCATGTTCCGCACCGGGAAGCGGCACAAGATCTCGTCTGAGGCCGGCAAGCGCAATGAGCGCGGCGTCGATCCAGCCATCACTGAGGCCGCCGCTGACCGCGTGGTCGAGCTGCTCACGACCCATGGGGGTGGAGTGGTCGAGCCCGGCGTCACGGTGGTCGGCAGCGTGCCCGCCGCTGCGACCGTGGCCATGGACGCCGAACTCCCGGCGCGGATCAGTGGCATGGACATCGCTGCCGAGACCACGGTGGCTGCTCTTGAGGCCGTCGGGTGTCAGGTGAGCGTCGATGGAGCATCGCTGACCGTGGTGGCGCCGTCGTGGCGTCCTGACATCGTCGACCCCTACGACCTCGTCGAGGAGGTCGTGCGGATCGTCGGCTACGACCAGGTGCCGTCGGTGCTGCCCACGCCCGACGCAGGCCGGGGTCTCACCCGAGCCCAGCGCCTGCGCCGCCGAGTCGGCCGCACCCTCGCGGGCGCCGGCTGTGTCGAGGTGATCAGCTTCCCGTTCGTCGGCGAGGCCGCGCTCGATGCCTTGGGCCTCATGGCGGATGACCCGCGCCGGCACACGGTTCGGCTCGCCAACCCGCTCTCGAGCGAGGAGCCCAGCTACACCACGACCCTGCTGCCCGGCCTTCTCAAGGCTGCGGCCCGCAACCTCGGTCGCGGTGCCCCGGGTGTGGCTCTCTTCGAGACGGGCACCGTCGCCTTCCCGGCCGACCGCGGACCCGCACCCATCTATGGCGTCGACTGGCGCCCGACCGAGGCCGAGCTCGAGAAGCTGATGGACGCCATCCCGTTCCAGCCGCTGCACCTGGCCGTCGTCCTCTCGGGCGAACAGGAGCGCGGCGGCTGGTGGGGTCCCGGCCGCGAAGCAGGGTGGTCCGAGGCCATCGGCCTGGTTCGTCGTCTCGCCACCGAGCTGGGCGTGAACCTCGAGGTCCGCGCCGGCACCCGCCCGCCGTGGCACCCCGGCAGGTGCGCCGAGGTCGTGGTCAACGGGTCAGTGATCGGGCAGGCTGGTGAGCTGCACCCCAAGGTGTGTGCCGGGCACGGCATCCCCGCCCGAAGCGCCGCACTCGAGATCGACCTCGACCAGTTCCTGGCAGCCGCGCGTGACGTGGCGCCAGGTCCCGAGTTCTCGACCTATCCGGTCGCGAAGGAGGACGTCGCCCTCGTGGTCGATGCCGGAGTCACGGTCGCTGCCGTGGAGGCTGCGTTGCTCGAGGGTGCGGGCGACCTGGTCGAGTCGATCCGGCTCTTCGACGTCTACACCGGCGAGCAGATCGGGGCCGGGCGCAAGTCGCTGGCTTTCGCGCTGCGTTTCCGAGCAGCTGACCGAACCCTCACCGAGGAGGAGACGGGAGCGGCCCGCGACGCCGCTGTCGCTGCGGCGGCAGAGCGGTGTGGCGCCGTGCAGCGCTGACACGCTCCCAGCTCGACCTATGCTGACCCGGCCAGACGACGCAGAGAGGCGATCCGCATGGCTCGACTCGCCCGACGCATCAGGTTCCTGCGCGCGTTCCTGCTGGTCTTCATGGCCGGACTCGTCGGTGTCATCGTCGGTCTGGTCGTGCTCGGTTCGACCCAGGAGGACGAGGTAGCGCCACCGACCAGCTTCGCGATCTGGCCGGTCGGCGACTCCATCACGTTCGGGTCGTCGTCCGACGGAGGCTCCATCGCCGGGGGCTATCGCGGCACGCTGGAGGCAAGCCTGGTCGCCGCTGGCCTCAATCCGAGGTTCGTTGGCACTTCCGCGGCCAACCCCCCGACGTTGCGCGCCACAGCCGGCTCGTTCGGGCACGACGGATGGCCGGGTCAACGCATCGACCACTTCGAGACCGCACTCCTCGCAGACTCGCCACTCAGTGGCGGCCACTGGCTCAATGGCCTCGCCGCCAGCCCGGGAATCGAGGCACGACCGCCCCTTCGTCCCGACGTGGTGGTCGTACACCTCGGCACCAACGACATCGTCGAATCTCGCGACCCCGAGTCGCGCTATCCCGGGGGTTACACCGCCACCGACGACAAGGAACGCTCGCGGTTCGTCAGACACCTCAAGTCGCGGTTGGTCGATTTCCTCGGAGCGATCCTGCGCGTCCGCCCCGAGGCCGCCTTCGTGCTCTGCACGATCGCGCCGCTAGGACCCCAGGCGCCCACCAGTACCGACTTCAACGCTTTGATCCGCGACGACGTCGTGCCAAAGCTGCGCCGGGTGGGAACGGTGGTTGAACTCGCCGACGTCGAGGAGGCACTTGGCTCACTGCCGGGTTCGGTGGGCGACGACGGCGTGCACCCGACCGAGGCCGGCTATCGGGTGATGGGCGAGACGATTGCGGCCGCGGTCGGTCGCCTCGCGCTTGCCGTGTCGCCTGATTAGCTCAGACAGTCTCAGTCGAGCGGGAAATTGACCGCTTCCCTGAACTGCAGCAGCGCCGCCTCGTCACCACTGAGCGCAAGCCTTGATTCGTCACTACGCTTCCACAGCCAAGTGTCCAGGTCACCCGCCGCGCCGGCGATCACCGCTGACGGTTCCGTGCCGGGATCGGGCACCAGCAGCACGTGAGGTCCGTCGTAGTTCTTCCCCGACTCAGGGTCGGTCCCGACGAACTGGCACGGCTCGGCCCACAGCGACGTCGCGGTGTCGACCAGATCGATGCGCACGCGGTGACGACCGGGTTCAATCCGTCCCCAAGCGGGTGCCTCGCCCCCGTACATGACGTCGAGCAGCTCGGCGACACCGTCGGTGGCGAGAGCGGGATCTAGAGCAGTCTCCACCGACGCTGCCTGTTCGGCGTCCAACCGGTGAATGAGCGCCTCGTGGGCCTGGCGTCGAAAGGTGAAGCCGACGGTCTGCTCAGGTGCCCATGACCACGCGGGCTCGCTCGGATCTGCCTGCTCGAGCTCGGAGACGAGTGCCCGCGAGTGAGTGTCGAAGGCCTCCAACAGCCCGGCGTACGAGTCGGGTCGATCGGGATGCTGTAGGTCGTCTGTGGGTGCCGCCGGCCGAAGCCGCATTCGCGTCGCCCAGAACCACTGCACGTCGGCCAGGTGCCACAGCAGGTCTCCGGCGTCCCAATCGGGACAAGCCGGCACCCGGGCCTCGGGGTCGCAGTCGGCGAGCACCTCGCGAAAGCGAGCCGACTCGGCCCGCAGGTGGTCGCGGTAAGCCGGAAACGAGAGTCGCGTCATGACAGCAACCTACCCAAATGAGTGGTCATGCATTGTGGTGTATGGTCATGCGTATGACGACGAAGTCGCGGGTTGCAGTCGCTGGAGCCAGTGGATACGCCGGCGGTGAGGTGTTGCGACTGCTCCTGGGGCACCCGGGAGTCGAGATCGGCGCGCTGACCGGCGGCTCCAACGCCGGTGAGGTGTTCGGAAGCCTGCAGCCCCATCTGGTTCCGCTGGCCGACCGTGTCCTCGAGCCCACCGACCTGGAGACGCTCGCCGGGCACGACGTGGTTTTCCTCGGGCTCCCGCACGGGCAGTCCGGGGCGATTGCGGCTCAGCTGGGCGACGACGTCGTCGTGATCGACTGCGGTGCCGACTTCAGGCTCGCCGACGCCGCCGTGTGGGAGCAGTTCTACGGCAGTGAGCACGCGGGCACGTGGCCCTACGGTCTGCCGGAACTTCCCGGGCAACGGGCGCTGCTCGAGGGAGCCCGCCGAATCGCCGTGCCTGGCTGTTACCCGACGGTGTCCACCCTCGCCCTCGCCCCCGCCTTGGCTGCCAGGCTGATCGAACCCGACGTGGTCGTCGTCGCCGCATCGGGCACGAGTGGCGCCGGAAAGGCAGCCAAGACGAACTTGCTGGGCAGTGAGGTCATGGGCAACGCCAGCGCCTATGGCGTCGGTGGCGGCCATCGGCACACGCCGGAGATCACCCAGAACCTGACCCCCTTGGCCGACGGTCCGGTGTCCGTCAGCTTCACCCCGATGCTGGTGCCGATGTCACGAGGCATTCTGGCCACCTGCTCTGCCTCGCTGCGGGGGGACGTCACCGCCGAGGACGCCTACGCGACCTACTCCAAGGCGTACGCCGACGAGCCGTTCGTGCACGTGCTCCCACCCGGGCAATGGCCTCAGACCCAGTCGGTGTTGGGGTCCAACTCGGTGCACGTGCAGGTCACCGTCGATGCCGCCGCAGGACGCCTCGTGGCCGTGGGCGCGGTCGACAATCTGGCCAAAGGAACTGGGGGAGCGGCGGTGCAGTGCATGAACTTGGCGCTAGGTCTCGACGAGGGCCTTGGCCTCACGAGCGTCGGGATCGCCCCATGAGCGCCGCGCCCCTGACGATCGAGCAGTTCCCCGAGAAGTTGGCCGTCGTCCAGCTGGCGCCCGGCGCCGACATCCCCACCTGGGCCGAGTCGTCGTCGATCTTCTCCATCACGGCCACGGCCACCGAGACCTCGCTGGTGTGCGCCGGCCGCAGCGTGCCAACCAAGGCGCCAGGGGTCCGCGGCCTGATCGGCTTCGCTCTGGCCGGTGCAAGCGACCCGACCTCGGTCGGCGTCGTCGTTGAGCTCTTGGCGCCGTTGGCCGACGAAGACATCAGCGTCATGACCCTGACCACCTTCGGCTCCGTCTGGGTCCTCGTGCAGAGCGCCGACGTCGACCGAGCGACTGAGGCGTGGCGACGACGAGGCCACCACGTCGCCGCCGCCGTCCCCGTCAAGTAGTCCCAGCAGCCCCGCTGCCTCGAACCAAGGAACCATCATGAGCATCACCACCCCTGCTGGCTTCGTCGCTGCTGGCGTGCCGGCTGGCCTGAAGTCGACGGGCGCCAAGGATCTCGCCCTCGTCGTCAATCAAGGGCCGGCCTACGACTCAGCCAGCGTCTTCACCAGCAACCGCTGCAAGGCCAACCCGATCCTGTGGAGCCAAGAAGTCGTCAAGGACGGTGTGGTCCGCGCTGTCGTCCTCAACTCGGGCGGCGCCAACTGCTACACCGGCCCCGAAGGGTTCCAGACCACCCACGCCGTGGCCGAGCGCGTCGCCGAGCGCGTCGGTATCGGCGCGGTCGACGTGGTCGTGTGCTCGACCGGCTTGATCGGGCTGGCCAACTCGCGTGAGGCGTTGCTCGCTGGCGTCGATGCGGCCCACGGCCTCCTCAGCGAGTCTGGGGGGGACGACGCCGCGCACGCGATCATGACCACCGACTCGGTGAGCAAGCAGGCCGTGGTCGAAGGAGCTGGCTGGACGATCGGCGGCATGGCCAAGGGCGCTGGCATGCTCGCCCCCCAATTGGCCACCATGCTGGTGGTGATCACCACCGACGCTCTCGTGCCCGCCGCCGACCTCGATCAAGCCCTGCGGGCAGCGACCCGAATCAGCTTCGACCGGCTCGACTCCGACGGATGCATGTCGACCAACGACACGGTCACGGTGATGGCCAGTGGTGCCAGTGGCATCACGCCGTCGCTTCCCGACTTCACCGAGGCACTCACCCAGTTGTGCACCGACCTAGCGATGCAGCTGCTCCGTGACGCGGAGGGGGCCGATCACGAGATCGCGATCACCGCTCTCAACGCCGCGACCGAGGACGACGCGGTGGAAGTGTGTCGGAGCGTTGCCCGGAGCAACCTGTTCAAGGCAGCCGTCTTCGGCAACGACCCCAACTGGGGCCGGGTGCTGGCTTCGATCGGCACCACCAGCGCAGCCTTCGACCCCGCTGACCTCGACGTGGCGATCAACGGTGTCTGGGTCTGCCGGAAGTCGACCCCGGCCGACGACCCGTCGGGCGTCGACCTCAAGCCCCGCGAGGTCACGGTCACCATCGACCTCAAGTCGGGATCCGAACGGGCCACCGTCTGGACCAACGACCTCACCCACGCCTACGTCCACGAGAACAGCGCCTACAGCTCATGAAGACACCCCACGGAGTTCTTCGCTTCCCCCGCTGCGCTCCTCCATCGAACAACTCCGCAGGGGACCCCGACACGACGTCACCCGCCATATCGTCACCCCACGAAGGGACCCTGTGATGAGCCCACACAGCAACGACTCCAGCCTCCCGGTGGGCGCGTTCGACACGAGCAAGCCCGACCAGGCCAAGGCCCGCACGCTCGCGGGTGCCCTCCCATGGCTGAAGCAGTACCACGGGAAAATCGTCGTGGTGAAGTATGGCGGCAACGCCATGACCGACGACCACCTCAAGCGGGCGTTCGCCGAGGACATCGCCTTCCTTCGGTTCGCTGGCTTCAAGCCGGTCGTCGTGCACGGCGGCGGGCCGCAGATCTCGGCGATGCTCGACCAGCTCGGCATCGAGTCAGAGTTCCGCGGCGGCCTTCGTGTCACCACGCCAGAGGCCATGGAGGTTGTCCGGATGGTGCTGGTCGGCAAGGTCCAGCGGGAGCTCGTCGGCCTGATCAACGACCACGGGCCGCTGGCCGTCGGCCTGTCGGGCGAGGACGCTGGGCTCTTCACCGCCACCCAGACCAACACCATCGTCGACGGCGAAGAGGTCGACCTCGGACTCGTCGGCGAGGTCACCAGCGTCCGTCCCGAGTCGGTCCTCGACCTGATCCAGGCCGGCCGGATCCCGGTCGTCTCCAGCGTCGCTCCCGACGCCGATGGCCTGGTGCACAACGTCAACGCCGATTCAGCCGCGGCGTCCCTCGCCATCGCCCTCGGCGCCGAGAAGCTGCTGGTGCTCACCGACGTCGAGGGCCTCTTCCTCGACTGGCCGAGTTCCGAGGACGTCATCGGTGAGATCAGTCCCGAGGCGCTTGCAGAGATGTTGCCGAGCCTGGCGAGCGGCATGGTGCCCAAGATGAAGGCCTGCCTGCAGGCGGTCACCAACGGTGTGCCACGCGCCACCGTCGTCGATGGCCGCGAGCCGCACGCGGTCCTCCTCGAGCTCTTCACCAAGGAGGGTGTCGGCACCCAGGTGCTGCCCGGGGTCGAGACCAAGACCCGGAAGGCCAGGGACTCGTGATGGGCGACAACTTTGCAGACCGGTACGCCGCGTCACTGATGAACACCTTCGGCCCTCCCAAGCTCACCCTGGCCCGCGGCGAGGGTGCCCACGTCTGGGACACCGACGGCAAGGAGTACATCGACTTCCTCGGCGGCATCGCGGTGAACGCACTCGGCCACGCGCACCCGGCCCTGGTGAAGGCTGTCACCGACCAGCTCTCGACGCTCGGCCACATCTCGAACTTCTTCGCCTCCGAGCCGCAGATCGAGCTGGCCGAACGACTGCTCGACCTGGTCGACGCTGGCCCAGGCAAGGTGTTCTTCACCAACTCCGGCACCGAGGCCGTCGAGGCCGCCTTCAAGCTCACCCGGCGCACAGGTCGCACGCACGTCGTGGTGGCCGAGGGCGGGTTCCACGGTCGCAGCATGGGCGCCCTGGCGCTCACCTCGAAGGAGGCCTACCGGGCGCCGTTCGAGCCTCTTCCGGGAGAGGTGACCTTCGTGCCGTACGGCGACGCGGACGCGCTCGCATCCGCTGTCACCGAATCGACCGCGGCAGTTCTCCTCGAACCGATCCAGGGCGAGGCCGGCGTGGTCGTCCCACCCGACGACTACCTCGCGGCTGCTCGCCGCGTCACCTCCGAGCACGGTGCACTGCTGTGGTTCGACGAGATCCAAACCGGCATGGGGCGCACCGGTCGGTGGCTCGAGCACCACCGCAGCGGCGCGACACCCGACGTCGTCACGCTGGCCAAGGGGCTCGGTGGTGGATTCCCTATCGGTGCCTGCGTCGCGCTAGGCGAGGCCGCCGACCTGCTCCAGCCCGGCAACCACGGCACCACGTTCGGTGGTAACCCGGTGGCGTGCGCCGCGGCGCTCGCCGTGATTCGGACCATCGAGGACGAAGGCCTCCTCGAGCGGGTCACGCTGCTCGGTCAGAAGTTGCGCGATGGACTGCTCGCCGACCCGCGCGTCACCGAGGTGCGGGGCGAGGGCTTGTTGATCGGGCTTGACCTCAGCGCGGAGGCTTCGGCGGAGGTGGCTGCGGCTGCGTTGGGCCGGGGCTTCATCGTCAACAACCCGACTCCCGCGCGGATTCGGTTGGCGCCCCCGCTGGTGTTGACCGACGACGACGTGCACGCCCTCCTGTCGGTGTGGCCGGCCATCTTGGACGAGGCGATGGGAGCTCCTGCATGAGCACCCGTCACTTCCTGCGCGACGACGACTTCAGCCCGGCCGAGCAGGCTCGCGTGCTGGACCTGGCCGCCGAGTTCAAGCTGGCACCCTTCTCGCGCCGTCCGCTCGAGGGACCGCGTTCCGTCGCGATGATCTTCGACAAGCCGACGCTGCGTACCCAGGTGTCGTTCGGGGCCGGCATCGCCGAGCTCGGTGGCAACCCGATGTTGGTCGAGGGCAAGCTGGCAGGCATCGGCGTGCGCGAGTCTGTCGCCGACGTCGCGCGCGTGCTGGGCCGGCAGGTCTCGGTGGTCGTGTGGCGCACCTTCTTCCAGTCCGACCTCGAGCAGATGTCGGAGCACGCCGGAGTGCCGGTCGTGAACGCGCTCACCGACGACTTTCACCCCTGCCAGCTCATTGCCGACCTGCTGACCGTGCGCGAGCACAAGGGCACGCTCGCCGGCCTGAGGGTCGCTTTCGTCGGCGACGGGGCCTGCAACATGGGCAACTCCTGGCTGCTCGCCGGTGCCACTGCGGGCATGCACGTGCGGGTCTCGGCTCCTGAGGGCTATCTGCCAGCACCCGAGATGTTCGCCCGAGCCAACGAGATCGCCGAGGCAACCGGCGGCTCGGCCACGGCGGTCACCGAGCCCGAGAAGGCGGTGGCAGGCGCCGATGTGGTCGTCACCGACACCTGGATCTCGATGGGCAAGGAGTCCGAGGAGGCCGACCGGTCCCACGTCTTCGCGCCGTTCTCGGTCACCAGCGATCTCGTTGCGTTGGCCGGACCTGACGCGATCGTCCTGCATTGCCTGCCCGCCTACCGAGGCAAGGAGATCACCGCCGAGGTCATCGACGGGCCGCAGAGCGTCGTGTGGGACGAGGCGGAGAACCGCCGACACGCGCAGAAGGCCGTGCTCGCCTTCCTGCTCGAGGAGTCGACATGAGTCGCGTCCCGGCCACCAAGAGCGCCCGGCACCAGCGAATCATCGATCTGGTCACCCATCACGAGATTCACTCGCAGACCGAGCTGGCCGATCTGTTGGCCGCCGAGGGCCTCCGGGTCACCCAGGCCACGCTGTCGCGTGACCTCGTCGAGCTCGACGCGCTCAAGGTGCGTTCGGCCTCCGGGTCGTTGGTCTACGCGGTTCCCGGTGAGGGCGGTGACCGCAGGATGAGCGCCCCCAGCGAGACGGCCGCCGCCCTGCAGCGCCTGACCCGTCTCTGTGGCGAGCTCCTCGTCAGCGCCGAGGCCAGCGGCAACCTCGTCATCATGCGCACTCCACCGGGGGCCGCCCAGTTCCTGGCCTCGGCCTTCGACCGTGCCGAGATCCCCGATGTCCTCGGCACGATCGGCGGTGACGACACAGTCATGGTGATCGCCCGCGACCCTGCCGGCGGCGACGCCCTGGTCCGACGATTCTTGGCGCTGGCGGCCTCCACGCCCGCGCCCGCCCTCTGAACCTCCACCCTGTCCTCAGCCTGATCCAACCCAGAAGGATTCTCACGTGAGCAAGGTCCTCACCTCGCTGCCGGTCGGCCAGCGCGTCGGCATCGCTTTCTCCGGCGGTCTCGACACCTCCGTTGCCGTCGCCTGGATGCGCGCCAAGGGCGCCGTCCCGTGCACCTACACCGCCGACATCGGGCAGTACGACGAGCCCGACATCGAAGGCGTCCCCGATCGAGCGCTCCAGTACGGCGCCGAGATCGCGCGCCACGTCGACATCAAGCCCCAGCTGGTCGAGGAAGGGCTGGCGGCGCTGGCCTGCGGCGCCTTCCACATCCGCTCCGCCGGACGCACCTACTTCAACACCACGCCGCTGGGGCGCGCCGTGACCGGCACGATGCTCGTCCGCGCGATGCACGACGACGACGTCGACATCTGGGGCGATGGTTCGACCTTCAAGGGCAACGACATCGAGCGCTTCTACCGCTACGGGCTCCTCGCCAACCCCGACCTGCGCATCTACAAGCCGTGGTTGGATGCCGACTTCGTCCATGAGCTCGGGGGGCGCGAGGAGATGAGTCAGTGGCTCATCGAACATGGTCTGCCCTATCGCGACTCCAAGGAGAAGGCCTACTCCACTGACGCCAACATCTGGGGCGCCACCCATGAGGCCAAGACGCTGGAGCACCTTGACGTCTCCCTCGAGACCGTCGAGCCGATCATGGGGGTCAAGTTCTGGGATTCTTCGGTCGCCATCGACGCCGAGGATGTCACCCTGCGGTTCGAGCAGGGGCGCCCAGTGGCCATCGACGGCAAGGTCTTCGGGGACGCCGTCGAGCTGGTCCACGCGGCCAACACGATCGGTGGTCGTCACGGGCTCGGCATGTCAGACCAGATCGAGAACCGCATCATCGAGGCGAAGTCGCGCGGCATCTACGAGGCCCCTGGCATGGCGCTCCTCGCCATCGCCTACGAGCGGCTGCTCAACGCCATCCACAACGAAGACACGATCGCCAGCTATCACGCGGAGGGCCGCCGACTGGGGCGCTTGCTCTACGAGGGTCGATGGCTCGACCCGCAGGCTCTGATGATCCGTGAATCCATCCAACGCTGGATCGCCTCGCTGGTCACTGGCGAGGTCACCATCCGACTGCGCCGCGGTGAGGACTACACCGTGATCCGCACTGACGGTCCTGCGTTCTCCTATCACCCCGACAAGCTGTCGATGGAGCGCACTGACAACGCCGCCTTCGGTCCCACCGACCGGATCGGCCAGCTCACCATGCGAAACCTCGACATCGCCGACTCGCGCGCCAAGCTCGAGCTCTACGCTGCGCAGCCGATCGATCAGGGGCAGGTGCTGGTCGAGAACGGCACACTCTTCGGTGAGCTTCCGGCCGGTGGCGCCGACCGGATCACCGACAACCCCGCGCAACCAGGGGAGATCGACGACGAAGCGCTCGACGCGGCGGCCATGGAGTTCGGCACCGACTGATGGCCGTGGTGCATCGCGTCACCGCCCGTGTGGTGCCGGTCAGCCGCACCGGCGAGGTGCTCCTCCTGCAGGACCAGGATCCTGCCGAACCGGGACTGCTCCGCTGGGGGACGATCGGTGGCGCGGTCGAGCCGGGGGAGTCCCTCGTCGACGCCGCACTGCGTGAGATGCGTGAAGAGACCGGAATCTTGGCCGAGCCAGGCCTCCTGGGTCCGGAGTTCCACCACGACAGCGGCGAATTCGCGTGGAACGGGGTCAGCTACACCTACGACTCAACTTTCTTCACGATTCGGCTGGAGTCGGACGTCGCCGTGACCTTCGAGCACCTGGAACCGGCCGAGGTCGGTAACGTGCTCGCCGCCCGGTGGTGGCTGCCCGACGACCTCGAGATCGACGGCACCGCAGTCGTGCCTTACCTCCCCGACATCCTGCGGGCCGCGGTCACCGCGGCTAGCGCTACGGAAGGACACCAGTGAGCACCACCAACGAGGGCAAGCTCTGGGGTGGCCGGTTCGCCGGTGGTCCATCGCCCGAGCTCGAGGCACTCTCTCGCTCCACACACTTCGACTGGCGTCTCGCCAGCTACGACATCGCTGGCTCCCACGCGCACGCGAAGGCCCTGGGCGCGGCCGGCTACCTCTCGCCCGAGCACGAGGACGAGATACATCGCGGCCTCGACTCGATGTCAGCGAGGCTCGACGCGGGCACCCTGACGCCCGACCAAACCGACGAAGACGTCCACGGAGCGCTCGAGCGGATCCTGCTCGATGAGGTCGGCGCCGACATCGGAGGTCGGCTCCGGGCAGGTCGCAGCCGCAACGACCAGATCGCCACCCTGTTCCGGATGTACCTGCGCGACCACGCGCGCTCCGTCGGCGACGCAGTGCTCCTTCTCGTTGAAGCGCTTGTCACCCAGGCCTCGGCGCACGGCGACGCCGTCATGCCCGGACGCACGCATCTCCAGCACGCGCAGCCGGTGCTGCTAGCCCATCATCTTCTGGCGCATGCCCACCCTTTGCTTCGTGACGTCGAGAGGCTGGTCGAGTGGGATGCGCGGGTCGCCTCGAGCTCGCCGTACGGCTCTGGGGCGCTGGCCGGCCAGACGCTCGGACTCGACCCCACCCTGGTGGCGGCTGAGCTGGGCTTCACCGGTTCGACCGCCAACTCGATCGACGGCACGTCGGCGCGCGACTTCGTCGCCGAGTTCGCCTACATCTGCGCCCAGATCGGTGTGGACGTCTCGCGCATCGCTGAAGAGGTCATCCTGTGGTCCACGCGTGAGTTCGGGTTCGTCCGGCTGCACGATTCGTGGTCCACCGGATCGAGCATCATGCCGCAGAAGAAGAACCCTGACATTGCCGAGCTCGCCCGTGGCAAGGCGGGCCGCCTGATCGGGAACCTGACGGGACTGCTGTCCACGCTCAAGGCGCTCCCGCTCGCGTACAACCGCGACCTTCAGGAAGACAAGGAACCGGTCTTCGACTCGATCGACACCCTCGAAGTCCTCCTCCCCGCCTTCAGCGGGATGGTCGCCACCTTGACCTTCGACGTCGACCGGATGGCCGAGCTCGCCCCCCAGGGATTCTCCCTCGCGACGGACATCGCCGAATGGCTGGTCAAGCAGGGCGTGCCCTTTCGGGTCGCCCACGAGGACGCCGGGGCCTGCGTGCAGCGCTGCGAAGAGTTGGGCCTCGAGCTCCACGAGCTCACCGACGCCCAGTTCGCTGAGATCTCGTCGCACCTCACGCCAGCGGTGCGCTCCGTCCTCACGGTCGCCGGATCAGTGGCAGCCCGAGACGGTCGTGGTGGCACGTCACCGGCGCGGGTGCGTGAGCAGCTGGCCGACGTCACAGCCTTGGCAGAGTCTCTCCGTGGTCGCCTGGCCTGAGCTACGCGGGCGCCCTGAGGTGGTGGCACCCCGCCTGCTGGGGGCGCTGGTGCACCACGAGGGAGTGGTCGTGCGCGTGACCGAGGTCGAGGCTTACGCGGGCGCCGACGACCCTGGTTCGCATGCGGCTCGGGGACGAACCCCTCGCAATGCCTCCATGTTCGGACCGGCGGGGTCGCTGTACTGCTACTTCACCTATGGCATGCACGTGTGCGCCAACGTCGTGGTCGGGGAGACAGGTGTCGCTGGGGCCGTTCTTCTGCGCGCGGGTGAGGTGGTCGACGGACACGTTCTTGCACGCGAGCGGCGTCCGAGGAGCCGTGACGCCGACCTCGCACGAGGTCCGGCACGGCTGTGTCGGGCGTTGGGCATCAAGCTCGCGCACGACGGCATCGACCTGGCTGCTGGCCCGGTGCTGCTCGAGCTCCCCACCCGGTCGACCCCGCTTCCCCAGACCGGACCTCGCGTGGGACTGCGCTTGGCAGCAGACCGGCCCTGGCGATTCTGGACGCCGGGGGAGGCGTCTGTCTCCCCCTACCGACGGCACCCACGGGCCGAGTGACCCACCCGATTTGTCATGCGGGGAACGCGTGTCCTACTGTTCTGCTCGTTGCGCGAGCGACTCCCGGACGGGCCGTCAGGTTCCGGTTTCTGGGCAAGTCGCGCAGCCGCCCCGATTCGGTGGGCAACCAAGTCGCTGCGAAGTTGACGAGGTTCACCGAAATCGGTAATGTTTCACGGGTTGCCCCAGCGCCGGTCGAGAGGCCGCGCGTCGGTGTGCGTGTGATGTTTGAGAACTCAACAGTGTGTCATAGTCGACGGATTAGTTTGTATGCCCTGATCTTTTTGTTTGGGGTTTGTTTTTTCGGCAATGATGATTCTGGCGATAGCTGGGGTTTGTTT
>JBAUWM010000268.1:0-6457 GCA_049583775.1 Nocardioides sp. | reverse complement strand
GTCCGCTTCCGTGGCGGCGAGCACCTGGGCGGTGAGTTGCGCGTGAACGGCGTGCAGGTCGTCGCGCAGCGCGGCTCGGGCCATCGTCTGCCAGCGATCGTCGCGGGGTAGCGCGAGGATCCGCTGCACGAGCACCGGGAGGCCGAGCCGCTCTCCGAGGGCGAAGTGCACCCGGGCGACGTCCTGCGGATCGAGGCCTTCGCGGGTGGCGATCTCGATGACGTTGAGGAGCATGTAGGCCGGCGGCAGCACAGCCACCTTGACAGCCAAGGCGTCAGGTACGCCCTGGCCGAGCAACCCGTCTCGGCGCTCCTCGAAGGCCGCCCGCTCGAGGCCGACGATCAGCTCAGGCAGCTGTGTCATCGCGGCTTGCACCGCACCCGAGAAGTGGTCGACCAGCCCCTGGCTGTCGAGCGGCGGACGCCGGTTGGAGACCAGCCAGCGCGAGGCTCGCTCGACCAGCGTGCGCATCTCGACCCGGATCTGGGTCTGCACCGCAGCCTTGAGCACGTTGTCGTAGCCGGCGAGCTCGTCGCGGAGCGCGAGCGAACCGAAGATCTCGCGGGCCACGAAGTTGGCGCGGGTCAGCTCGGCGGCGCTGGCCCCCGTCTCTCCGGCCAGCCGCGGCCAGAAGGTCATGCCAGCGCCGTTGACCAGGTCGTTGACCACCTGGGTGACGATGATCTCGCGGCGCAGCGGGTGGTCCCGCAGCTGAGCGTCGAAGCGTTCCTGGATGGGCGTCGGAAAGAAGCTGCGCAGGTCGAGGTCGAGGTAGGGGTCGTCGGGCAGGTCGGAGGCGATCAGCTCGTCGGCGAGCACGATCTTGGTCCAGGCCATCAGCACCGACAGCTCGGGAGCCGTGAGCCCCTCGCCCCGCTCCAGACGGGCCGCCACCTGCCGGCTTGACGGCAGTCCCTCCAGCTCGCGGTTCAGCACGCCGCGGCGCTCGAGCTCCTTCATCCAGAACTCGTGCACGTGCAACAGAGGCGCCGCGTTGGCCTCGGCATTGGCGAGCGACAGGTTCTGCTCGTAGTTGTCACGCAGCACCAACGCCGCGACCTCATCGGTCATCTCGGCGAGCAACGTGTTGCGCTGCTTCTCAGTGAGGTCGCCGGCGGCAACCACCCGGTCGAGCAGGATCTTGATGTTGACCTCGTAGTCGGAGGTGTTCACCCCAGCGGAGTTGTCGATGAAGTCGGTGTTGACCTGTCCCCCGCGCTCGGCGAACTCGATACGGCCGCTCTGGGTGAGTCCGAGGTTGCCACCCTCTCCGATGCAGCGCGCGCGCAGATCACTTCCATTGACCCGGATGGCGTCGTTGGCCTTGTCGCCGACCTCGGCGTGCGTCTCGGCCTCACCCTTCACGTAGGTGCCGATACCGCCGTTCCACACCAGGTCGACCGGAGCCGTCAAGATCGCGCGCATCAGCTCGGCCGGGGTCATCTTCTCCACGGCGGCGTCGATGTCGAGGGCCTCGCAGATCTGCGGGGTCAGGGTCACCGACTTGGCGGCCCGCGAGAAGACTCCTCCACCCTCGGAGATCAGGGTGTGGTCGTAGTCCTGCCAGCTCGAGCGCGGGAGCGCGAAGAGGCGCTGCCGCTCGACGAAGGACGTCGCAGCGTCGGGGGTCGGGTCGATGAAGATGTCGCGGTGGTCGAAGGCGGCCACGAGACGGGTGTGCTCAGAGCAGAGCAGCCCGTTGCCGAACACGTCGCCGGACATGTCGCCGATGCCGACGCACGTGAAGTCCTCGGTCTGGCAGTCGATGCCACGCTCGCGGAAGTGACGTTGCACCGACACCCAGGCTCCGCGCGCGGTGATGCCCATGGCCTTGTGGTCGTAGCCGACCGAGCCGCCGCTGGCGAACGCGTCACCGAGCCAGAATCCGTAGTCCTTCGCGACGCCGTTGGCGATGTCGGAAAACGTCGCGGTGCCCTTGTCGGCAGCAACCACGAGGTAGGAGTCATCGCCGTCGTGGCGCACGACCCGGGCCGGCGGCACCGTCTCGCCCTCGACCAAGTTGTCGGTGATGTCGAGCAGGCCCGAGATGAACGTCCGGTAGCAGGCCACGCCCTCGGCCAGCCAGGCGTCGCGGTCGCCCGCCTGCCCTGAATTCTGGGGAGGCAGGTTCTTGGCGTAGAACCCACCCTTGGCGCCCACGGGCACGATCACGGTGTTCTTCACCATCTGCGCCTTGACCAGCCCCAGCACCTCGGTGCGGAAATCGTCTCGACGGTCGCTCCAACGCAGCCCGCCGCGAGCGACTGCGCCGAACCGTAGGTGCACGCCCTCGACCCGGGGCGAGTAGACGAAGATCTCGAACTTCGGCCGCGGCTCGGGCAAGTCGGGGATGGCGGCCGGCTCGAGCTTGAAAGAGATGTAGCTCTTCGGCCCCGCGTCGTCCTGGAAGTAGTTGGTGCGCAGCGTTGCCAACACGTGGGTGAGGTAGGACCGCAGGATCCGGTCGTGGTCGAGGCTCACCACGTCGTCGAGCGCAGCGTGGATGCGGCGCTCGAGCGCCTCTTGCTCCGCGACCGCGCCGCCGCGGTCGGGGTCGAAGCGGGCCTCGAACAGCTGCACCAGCATCCGGGTGATCTCGACGTTGCCGGCCAGTGCCTCCTCGATCGAGTCGAGTGCGAACGGAGAGCCACCCTGGCGCATGTACTTGGCATAGGCGCGCAGCACCGTGGCCTGACGCCAGGTGATCCGGGCGCCGAGCACCAGGGTGTTGAAGCCGTCGATCTCGCAGTAGCCGTCCCACACCGCGCGCACGGCGTCTTGGAACAGGGCTCGGGCTTCGTCGGGCAGTCGACCGGCATAACGCAGCCCGAACTCGTAGATGTGCGAGCGCTGCTCGAGCCCCACCAATGCGTAGGGCCGTTCGTCGACGACCTCCACGCCCATCGACGAGAGCGTGGGCAGGATCTCGGAGAGCGAGAGCGGCGGTCCGACCCGATAGATCTTGAGCCGGGCCTCGCCGGGGCCGGCGTCGACCGGCTCGTAGAGCGAGTGGTCGAGTCCGTCGGCCCCCACGATGCCTTCGAGGCGGCCCAGGTCGACCGCGGCCGTGCGCGGGGAGAAGTCCTCCTTGTAGGCCTCCGGGAACGAGTCGAGGTAGCGCCGACCCAGGATGGAGCCGACCTCCTCGCCGAACTCGGTGAGCACTGCCGCGGTGAAGTCGTCACGCCATGAGCGCGACGCGTCAGCGAGCCGGCGCTCGAGGTCGGCGGTGTCGATCTCGGGGATCGATCGGCCCCGCGGCATCTGGGCCACGAAGTGCACGCGGGCCGTGGTCGACTCGTTGATGCGCACGTTGAACTCGACCGACTCAGCACCCAGCTGTTCGGTCAGGATCTCGGCGAACCGCTCGCGGACACCGGTGTTGTAGCGGTCGCGGGGCAGGTAGACGAGCACCGACACGTAGCGCTCGTAGGCATCAGCGCGCATGAACATGCGCACTGCTCGGCGCTCCCGGGCCTGCATGGCTGCCTCGGCCAAGGGGCCGAGCTCCTCGACGGGCGTGTGGAAGAGGTCGTCGCGGGGGTAGGTCTCCAACGTGTCGAGCAGGGCCTTGCCGGCGTGGCTCCGCGGGTCGAAGCCGCTCTGCCGCAGCACGGCCTGCACCTTCTCGCGCACCAGCGGAATGCGGGTCAGCGACTCGGTGTAGGCGGCGCTCGAGAACAGACCCAGGAACCGCCGCTCCCCCGTCACCTGCCCGGTGGCGTCGAACGACTTGACCCCCACGTAGTCGAGGTAGGCGGGCCGATGCACGGTGGCTCGCGAGTTGGCCTTGGCCAGCACGAGCAGCTCTCGGTCACGGGCTTTCGCCTTCACCGGGTCGGGCAGCCGGGCAAAGGACTCGGAGACCAGCTGGTCGGAGCGCAGGATGCCGAGCCCGCTGCCAGCCGCGGCGCGCAGGATGTCGTCCTCGACCCCATCGATCGTGGCCCGCTCGAGCGCGTACTCGCGGTAGCCCAAGAAGGTGAAGTTGCCCTCGGCCAGCCACTGCAGCAACTCGGCCGCCTGCCGCACCTCCTCGGCGGGCAGCGGTGGCGGGTTCGCCTCGAGCTCGGCCACGATCTCGCCGATCCGCTCGTGCATCTTCGACCAGTCCTCGACCGCCTCGCGGACGTCGCGGAGCACTCGTTGCACGTCATCGACGATCGCGGCCGGATCGGCCACCTCGTGCACGCGATCGATCTCGACGTGCATCCACGACTCGCGGATCCGCTCCCCGGTGGGCGCTTGGGCACCGTCGGCCACGGGCACAGCCGTGAGCAGCTCGCCGGTGATGTCGCGCTCGACGTCGAGGTTCGGGTGAATCACGAGGTGCACGTCGCGCAGCTGGCGCGACAGCTCCATCGTGAGCGAGTCGACCAAGAACGGCATGTCGTCGACGACCACCTCGACCACGGAGTGCCCGCCGGCCGACCAGCCATGCTCGCTCAGAGTGGGGGTGAACACCCGCACCCGCGCCGTGCCCTGCGGGCGGCGCTCAGCCAGCTTGTAATGCGAGGCGAGCGCGCCGTAGACGTCGGCATCGGAGCGCTCGGCCAGGTCGTCGGGAGTCACGTGCCGGTAGTAGGCCCGCAACAAGTCCGCGACCCCGTCGCGCGGAGGGCCGCCGGTGCCCTTGCCGTGCTGAGCTAGGTCGACGGCTCGCGCGAGGAGCGCAGCCTTGTCCGGAACGTGCGTCGTCGTTGACACGCCCACCACGTTATGACCCGCTCTCGGGCGCCACAACAACCGGAGGGCTACAAGTAGCTACGCACGTCCCAGAGCACCGGGAAGTAACGCAGCGGCAACCGGCCGCGCAGGTAGGCCGATCCGCTCGACCCACCGGTTCCTGACTTGCTGCCGATCATCCGCTCGACCATCACCACGTGCCGGGCTCGCCAACTGGCGGCCAGCTCGTCGTGCTGGAGCAACGCCTCGGCGAGGGCCCACACCACCGCGTGTTGTTCGCGGTCGTGTGCAGCGGTGCGCACCGACTCGGCGATCTGCGCCTCGTCGTCTGCCGGCAACCCGCGCTGCCGCAGCACCTCGACGAAGGCGTCCCACACGGTGGGCTCGGCAAGCCGGCGCTCGAGCCGCTCGTGCTCGGCCTGGGTGATACCTCGGAAGCGTTCGAGGTAGCCAGCGTCCTGTGCCCCGGAGAGGAACTCCAGCTCGCGGAACTGCACGCTCTGGAACCCGCTGGCCGGGGCCAGCCGTTGCCGGAACTCGAGGAAGTCTTGCGGGGTCATCGTCTCCAGCACGTCGACCTGCTGCACCAGCACCCGCTCGATCACGTGCACCCTGGCCAAGAGGTGCTGGGCCCACCACAACTGCCCGCTGAACATGGCATCACGCGCTGCACCGACCTCGTGCAGCAGTTGCTTGAACCACAGCTCATAGACCTGATGGATCGTGATGAACAGCAGCTCGTCGTGCGCCGGCGGATCGGATTCAAGGTGCTGGGCATCCAGCAGCGTCGGGAGCCGCAGGTAGGAGCCATAGGTCAGCTGGGCACCCTGCTCACCAAAGGAGACGAAGGATTCCTCGTTACCTGATTCATCTGGACCAATCTCCGTGGGGCCCGCCATGACGCCCACCTAACCACGCCCGCATGCCGGGGACCCGCCACACGAGTCGCTGCCTCCAGATAGCGTGCTCCCCATGTCCAACCGGCCCCTGGGTGCGCGCGTCGCGCAACGACGCGCCGCGAGCACCGCGCTGGTGCTCGCCGGTCTTGCCGCGCTCAGCGCGTGCGGCGAAGACACGACCGCGCCATCGGCACAAGAACGTCTCGTCACTGCCCTCGACAACTTCCTCGCCGACAACGTCGGCTACTACACGCTGTCCGTGCCCGACGGCGACACGACAGCCTCCGACATCGGTTATTTCCGCGTCGCGCCTGATGCCAACGCCACGCTGCGCACGGTCGAGACCGACGACGGTGAGACCCTCACGGTGCGTTACCTGCGCACCGTCGACGACACCTGGGTGCTGGTTCCTGGCAGCGAAGCGGCCGACGTGCGCAGCAGCTGCTGGGTGCACGGCGAGCTCGAGAACGCGGCTGCCGCAGCAGGAGTCAATGTGCAAGCCGTCTTCGACGTCTCCCCCAGCTCGCCCGCGATCGAGGTCGTGCTGAGCCTGCGTGAGGGGCGGGTCGAGGACGGCGAGCTCGTTGCCGACGCCAACCTGCGTGAGCTGGTCACCGCGCTCGGCTCGGGAGCCGCCAAAGATCTCGGACTGTCGAAGAGCCGCGTCGACATCCCGGTCGTCGTGAAGGTGAGCGACGAGCGGATCGTCGGCTGGGAGGTCAGCCTGGCTGCCGTGGCGGAAGCATCGCCCGACGGCGACGTGCTCGAGGTCGATCCCGACTCCGACGCGATGATCACCGCCACGTTCGAGGATCCCGAGACCGACGTCGACTTCTCGGCACCAGACGAGCTCAACACGCTCGACGAGGACG
>JBAUWM010000267.1:0-5989 GCA_049583775.1 Nocardioides sp. | reverse complement strand
AGCTCGAACATCTCGTCGCAGAGACGTTAGGAGCGTTCGGCAAGCTCGACATCTTGGTCAACAACGCGGGTGGAACAGCGCCGCGGCCCGCTATGGCCACCTCGGAACGCTTCTTGCACTCCGCGTTGCACTTCAACGCCATTGCGCCGTTCGTTCTGACCACGCTGGCCGCCCAGGCGATGGTCGACACCGCGGGCGGTGGCAGCGTCGTCAACATCTCGTCCCGGGTGGCCGACATGGTGCTCACCTCGTTCGTGGCCCACGGCGTCGGCAAAGCCGCGCTCTCGCACATGACCAGGAACTTGGCCGCGGAGTTCGCGCCCCTCGTGCGCGTCAACGCCATCGGCACGGGAGCGATCGACACCCAGGCCCTCGCCACGGTGATGGAGGACGAACAGATGCGCAGCGAACTCCTGGAGCGGACCCCGATGGCGCGCGCCGGAACGCCCGAGGACATCGCCTGCGCCGCCCTCTACCTGGCGTCGCCTGCATCGTCGTGGGTCACGGGCGCGATCCTCAATGTCGACGGCGGATCGAGCGTTCCAGCGATACAACTCCCTGTCCCGCCCCTCGCACCACGAGCAACGAGGTGAGCAATGCCGACCACAGAGCACCCCACCCCCACTGACCAGACGCCTTCACTCCCCTTGCGCGAACGGCAGCGGATCGCCTTGCGTGCCGATATCCAAGGTGCAGCGCTGCGGCTGTTCGCCGCCCACGGCTATGACAACGTCACTACCGAGGCAATCGCCGAAGAGGTTGGAATCTCACCGAGCACCTTCTTTCGCCACGTCCCGAGCAAGGAGCACCTCCTGCTCGGTGCTACCCAGCGCGGGCGGGCGCAGATCGTCGCCAACTTTCACGCCCGCCCCCTGGACGAAGACATCGCTGACTCCATCGCCGCCGCGATCCTGGCTCGCACGGCACAGTTTGTTGACGATGACGAGACCATGGAGTTGTGGCGCCGCGCGATGTCCTCAGCGCCGGTTGATCTCCGTCGTGCCTCGCTACTGAACCGCGAAGACTGCGACGAGCTCATCGGAGCAGTCGCTTCGCGCCTCGACGGCGCCGTGACATCGGCCGACATGCGGCCAGGTGTACTCGTTCGCGCGGCGGTGGCAGCGGTCGAGTATGCCTACGAGTGGTGGCTCACCTACGACCAGAGCGAGTCCCTGCACACACTCACCGAGCGGGCGCTCGAGCAAGTGACCGGCGGCATCTCGAGCCACTCGTCGCCTACGCCGCGCCGAGGCAGGGGTCAAAAGAAATGAACTCCGCGCCCCTCGTCCGGCGCCGTCTCGACTGGTGCCGATCCTGGTGATCTACCGCTTCTGGCGACCCCGTCGGACTCCACGGTAGAAGCCCCTGCGGACGACCCACGGCAGCAGGATGCGGTGAATGACCCACGCCGGGATCTGAATCGCGCGCCCATCAGGGGCAAAGAACAACAACCCGTCCTGTTGGACGCCGAGCACCGACCCCCAACGCGAGCGTGAAGCCTGGTATCTCTTGAGCGGCCGCCCAGCCACGTGAGCGCGGATGTTGCCGGCCAGCAGGGCATCGGCGCGGTTGCGAGCACTGGAACGTAGTGGGTCGGTGGCGGCGACATCGCCGATCGCGAACACCTCTGGACGCGATGGTGTCTGCAAGGTGTCGCCGACGATGACGAAGCCGCGGTCATCAAGCAACGACTGGGGTAGCCAGTCGGTGTTGGGCCGAACCCGTCCGATGGCCCACACGACGGCCTCGGCCCGCGCCGGAGACTGGCCGGTTGCCCAGCGCACGGGGTCGGCAGTGATGGCGTCGGAGGCGAACCCATCCGGCACGAGTGCACGGTGGTGGGGATGGATGCCGACCTCGAGCGCCGCCAGGCGGGCCTGCACCTTGCTCCAAGCGCGCGGATGATGAGAGAGGAGCCCGCGCTCCCCGGGGAAGTAGAGGTCGACCTGCTTCTCGGGCCAGCGGATTCGTAGGTTGGCTGCAGCGTTGATCGCCGCAGCACCGCCACCCACGACGACCACCGAAGCGGCGTCAGCGACGACTTGGTGATGTGAGCTGATCTCGGCGTCGATCTCCTCGCGGGACTGGAGTCCCGGCTGGCGCCAGAATCCATTGGTCACCCCTGTCGAGATCACGAGCACGTCATATGGCTCTACGACCGAGCTGCCGTCGACGAGTTTCACAGTGACCTCGCGTGCCTCGAGGTCGGCGTTGGCGAGCACCCCGTGCACCCGGCGCACGCCGTCCAGCCGGCGGTAGCGCCCGAAGTCGACTCGGTTGTCCCGGGCCCAGTCGTCGGGCCGCGCAATGCGCAAGCCGAGCTCTTGCCCGCTCACCAGCTCAGGCTTCGACGAGATCCCGACGATGTCAGCGTGCCGGGCTAGATGGATGGCAGTGAGTAGCCCGATGTCGCCCAGTCCCGCAATGACGACCCGTGGCTTGTCCCGGCCCCGCGTCACCTGCTCGGGCGCAGCCGGGGCACCGGAACGTCCATGGCCGGTCGTTCGCAGCCTCCGTCGACATGGAGCAGCTTGCCTGTGACCCATGCCGATGCTGGCGAAGCGAGGTAGAGCGCGGCGCAAGCGATGTCCTTGGGGGTTCCCGGCCTTCCCATCGGCGTGTTGGCCTCGAACTGCTCACGCAGCTCATCGTTGGTGAGCACGACCTCGAGACCACGGGTGGCCACGCCACCGACCACGATCGCGTTGACCCTCACCAGCGGTGCGAACTCGCCGGCGAGATTGCGGGTCATCTGGTTCAGTGCTGCCTTGCCCGCGCCGTAGGCGGCGAAGGAGCTCAGCACCATGTCGGAGGAACGGGAGGAGATGTTGACGATCGACCCGCTACCAGCGGTGTCGACCATCGGCTGAGCGACGAGCTGGCTCATGAGAAACGGCGCTGTGACGTTGAACTTCATCGCCATGTCGAAGAACTGCTCCGAGGTCGTCATGGCAGACCTCGGCCCGGTGCCGCCAGCGTTGTTGACCAGGACGTCGAGGCGGCCGAAGCGGTGGACGGCTTCGTCGATGAGTCTGCGCCGGTCGTCCTCGACGAGCACGTCGGTCACCACACCGAGAGCCGTGCCACCGGCGCCTTCCACAGTGGCGACGACGTCGTCGAGGTCCTCCTGGGTGCGTGCAGCCACCACGACGCTGGCGCCGGCTTCGGCTAGGCCGAGGGCGATCCCGCGGCCGATGCCCTGTCCGGCCCCGGTGATGATCGCGACGCGATCATCGAGCCGGAACTCGTCGAGGATCACCGCGTGCGCCCGTGCCCGAGCTGCGGAGCGGCCCGCCCGGCAAGCAGCGGAAGGTCGAGATAGGTCTTGATACCGGGCTCCGCCGCGACGACGTAGGGGATGGCGCTGACGCAGTGGTTGGCGGTGACGACCACTCCGGGGTTACGGATGAGTCCTTCTTCGATGGTCTCTGGCTGGAGTCCCTTGAACGTCAGCTTCACGTCTGGATCACCGGTGACCTGCACCTCGAAGCGCTCACCCTCCGGGCCGAAGCTCCAGGCTGGGTCGAGGTGTTCCTCTCCCATGAACCAGTTGACGCTCGCGGTGACGACGGGGGTCCCGTCAACGAGCGCGCGCCAGTGGAACTTCCGGGCCGCGACCTGGCCCGGCTCGATGACGCCCACGGGGGCGTCGATCGGAGCGGTGGCAACCGCGATCTCCTGCACCGATTCGAGTTCAGGGTCGACGTCGAAACCCATCTCGGCCACGATCATCCGCACCGAGGCCTTGAAGCCGGCGCCGAGCAGATCAACGATGGGTCCTGCCATCGCTTCCTCGGGCGATACACCGAAGCCCATGATGTGGCGCACGACATCGGGGGCGTTGTAGGTGCGAATGTCACTGAACTCCTCCGACCGAACGTGCGTCACCGCGGCAGTCAGCGCGGAAACCATGAGAGGGAACCGCTCCGTGATGCCACCGGGGTGAATGCCGGTGCCGTGCAGGGTGCTGCCCCCTTCGGCGCAGGCGTCGAGGATCGCCTGGCAGTTCGCGAGGTCGGGATAGACCCACCCCACGGGCGTGACCACGCTCTTGCCGGATCGGAGGAGCGCGACGACCTCCGCCTCGTTGGGTAGCAGCGGACTGTAGACCACGCAGTCAGCCTCGAGAGCAAGGATCTCGTCCATGCTGGTTGTCGCGAGGACGCCGATCGGTTCACGGCCGACGAGCTCGCCGGCATCCTGCCCGTTCTTGTTCTCCGAGTGCACCCAGACGCCGACCAGCTCAAGATCGGGGTGTGCCAGCACCCCCTCGATCGCCGCCTTGCCCACGCCACCGGTCGCCCACTGCACCACTCGAATCGTCATGACCCGATTCAGCCAGTTTTGACAGTTACTGTCAAGATTCTAGTCGCTGTCATCACGATTGACCGACTGTTCCTTGGCCCAGCGCGAACTCACCATCTCAGGGACATCCCAGCCGTCGAGGCGTCACATCTCGGTTGGGGCGCGACCCCGGCACGGACATGCCTGGACCGGGAACCCACCCAGATTCGGCAAGCAGGTCCCCCACCTCAGCCATGTTCACCACGTCGAGCTCGTAGTCGAACAATCCGTCGCCTGCGTAGTGGAGCACCGAGAAAGCCGGCGCCTGGTAGGGCGACCCATCAGGACGCGTTCCCGGCAGTCGGTTCCACCAGTAGGAGACGAGCCGGTCGCCGTCGACCATGGTCCATTGCTCCGGGAAGCCCCAACCCTCGAGTCCGGCCATCGAGTGGTTGAAGAACCGCGAGATCTCGTCGCGACCTTCCACCCGCCCCCAAGCCGGGTCGATGAAGACCGCGTCCTCGGTGAACCAGGAGCCGATCATCGACCAAGGCTCATCGCCCGCGACGCACCTTTCACGCTGCTCGATATAGGCGCGGTAGGCCGCCAAGGCTTCCATCTCGCGCTGGTTGAGCTGTGCCATCTCTTCTCCCGACTGACGTTGAGGTTTGATCTAGGCGAAGAACGAGCCGCCGCCGTCGACCGAGAGCGTGACGCCGGTGATGAAGGTGGCATCAGGACCGGCCAGGTACACCGCGGCCCGCCCAACATCGGCCTCCACGTCGGCCGAGCGCGGAATCGACAGCTGCTGATAGACGGCTTCGAGCCGTCCGGGCTTTCGGGCGAGGTCCGCCTCGGCACTCGGAGTGAGTGCGAACGGTACGAGCGCATTGACGGTGATTCCTTGGCGACCCCACTCGCGGGCTGCAGCTCGAGTGAGCCCTCCAACCGCGGCCTTGGCCGCGACGTAGGCGCCGTACCCGACCATCGATTGGTTCTCGGTGCCCGAGCGAAGGTTGATGACGCGCCCGCCGTCCTGCAGATACGGAAAGCACGCCCGCATGAACCAGAACGACGCGAACGGCCCAGTAGCAAAGGAGATGAGGAACTCTTCGTCGGTGAGGTCTTGCAGTCCGATTCCGACCCTGGCATCGACGGCATTGTTGACCAAGATGTCCACAGTGCCGAACTCTTCAACCACGGACTCGACGCAGTCATTCACCTCAGTCGAGTCCTGGACGTCGCAGACGAAGCAGTTCGCGGCACCGCCCTCGCGCTCGACCAGTGCGACCGTCTCGGACGCAGTTGTGGCATTCCGGTCGACGACCGCGACCGAGGCGCCTTCCTTGGCTAGCGCGATGGCGATTCCACGACCCACGCCCTGCCCCGAACCAGTAACGATCGCGACCTTTCCGTTGAGTACGCCCACCAGGCCACGCTAGCCAACAGTGACAGAGACTATCAAGATAGAAGTTGAAATCATTCGAGCACGCACTGCCACGTTTGACCTAGACGACGACTTTTCTGTGTGCGTAAATCGGCCCATGACGAGTCGGCCTGCCCGTAACGCCCGGAACCGATCAGGAAAGCGCCCCGGTGGGCTAGTTCTCGGACTGGTCCTGCCACTCGTGACGGTGGTCGCTGCACCCTCGTCGAGCGGCTTCGGAGCTGGCGACCCGTGCGGCGCCGGCTTCAGTCCCGGTCG
>JBAUWM010000266.1:0-4637 GCA_049583775.1 Nocardioides sp. | reverse complement strand
CAACGTGTCCTGGCTCGGGGGTCCTCCCTCGCCTGGGCGGTGACCTTGGGGTGGACGTGGAGCTTCGCCTACTGGTCGGTCTACAAGGCCTTCGTCGAGGAACAGGTGGTGAGCCGAGTGGCGTGGTCGTGTGGGTTGCGGGGGTCTCGACGACGGCGTCGCTCGTGCCTCGCTCCGCCTGCTCGACCACCGACAGGTTTCGAGGCTCGCTCTGCTCGCACCTCAACCACCGGTGGTCGAGCAGCGAGCTTTAGCGAGCGTCGTCGAGACCGGGTGAGTCGAGTGGCGTGGTCGTGCGGGTTGCGGCGCCTCTCAGTCGGGGATCCAGTCGAACGTGTCCGGGTTCGGGCCTTGCCGACCAGCCTCGCCCCGGTCCAGCGCGCTGATCAGAGCCACTTCGTCAGCGGTGAGCGTGAAGTCGAAGATCTCGAAGTTCTCGACCATCCGCTCGCGATGCATCGACTTCGGGAAGACGATGTCGCTGCGCTCGACGTGCCAACGCAAGGTGACTTGCGACGCCGTCTTGCCGTGCGCCGCCGCGATCTTGCCGATCGTGTCGTCGTCGAGCACCTTCCCCTGAGCAATGGGTGACCAGGCTTCGACCTCGATGCCATGCCGGATCGACGAGGCGCGCGCGTCCTCATTCGTGAAGTAGGGGTGCACCTCGATCTGGTTCACGGCCGGGATCACACCGGTCTCCTCGACGATGCGGTCGAGGTGCGCGGGCTGGAAGTTGGAGACGCCGATGGATGCGACCCGTCCGTCAGCAACGAACTCACTGAGCGTGCGCCACGTGGAGACGTAGTCGCCGTCGTAGAGGGTCGGCAGCGGCCAGTGGATGAGGAAGAGGTCGAGCCGGTCGAGGCCGAGGCGCTCCATCGTCTTGTCGAAGGCTCGGCGGGCGTCGTCTGGCCGGTGGAAGCCGTTGTTGAGCTTGCTGGTGATCCAGAGCTCGTCGCGTGGAATGTCAGAGGCCGCGATCGCGGCACCCACTCCTGCTTCGTTCCCATACATCTGCGCGGTGTCGATGTGCCGGTAACCGACCTCGAAGGCGGTGGTGACCACGTCAGCCGTCTGCTCGGGCGGCACCTGGAACACCCCGAAGCCGAGCTGGGGGATCGTCGCGGAGTCGTTGAGCGTGATGGTGGGGACAGTCATACCTACGACGACACCACGAGAAGTGCAGGTATTCCATCTCCCTTGGGAGGATGGCCGCGTGGAGTTCCTTGGCTACGACACTCGGCTGGCTGCCTATTGCCTCATCGTCGACGATCGCGATCGCGTGCTGTTGGCCCTCTGGAATGAGGCCGATCAGCCGAAGTGGACGATGCCGGGTGGCGGTGTCGACCTCGACGAGACGGTCGAGCAGGCCGCCGTGCGTGAGCTCAAGGAGGAGACCGGCTACGACGTCGAGCTTGGCCGGCTGCTGGGTGTCTCCAGCTACGTGATCGCGCCCGGCCAGCGGCACCACGACACCAAACGGCCGATGAAGGCCGTCCGCGTCGTCTTTGCCGCGACGGTGGTTGGTGGCGAGCTCACGCGCGAGCTCGACGGCACGACCGACGAGGCCCGTTGGTGGCCGCTCGACGAGGTGGCGTCCCTTCCCCGCGTCGGGTTGGTCGACATCGCGATCGGCCTAGGAGGTACCCGCTAGCGCTCGAAGCCATTACCCGCGGCGGTGTGCTCGCTTCAGAACCGATTGAGCAGCCCAGTAGCCAGACATGCCATGGACGCCGCCGCCGGGTGGGGTCGACGACGAGCACAGGTACACGTCGCGCAGCGGGGTCGAATAGGGATCGAGTCTGGCCACCGGCCGGGTGAACAGCTGGCGCAGGTCTTGCACCCCGCCGTTGATGTCGCCGCCGACGTAGTTGGGATTGTGCGCCTCCATCGCTGCCGGCCCCATCGCTGAACGGCCGATGATGAGGTCGCGGAAGCCCGGCGCGAACCGTTCGACCTGACTCTCGATCGCGTTGGTCATGTCTCGCGTCGATCCGTGCGGCACGTGGCAGTACGCCCACACCGTGTGCTTGCCATCGGGGGCGCGGGTGGGGTCGAACAGGCTCGACTGCACGAGGAGGACGAACGGTCGGTCGTGATGGGTGCCGCTCACGGCTGCCTCTTCTGATGCGGCGATGTCCTCAAGCGTCCCGCCCAGGTGGACGGTGCCTGCCTGCGAGACCTCCGGCGCCGTCCAGGGGATCGGCCCGTCGAGCGCCCAGTCGAGCTTGAAGACGCCCGGCCCGTAACGAAACTTCTCCAGCCGGCGGACGTACCGAGACGGCAGCCGGTCGCCAGCGAGCGACACGAGCTGGCGGGGTGTCACATCGAGCAACGCCGGACCGAACCCGTCGAGCTCGGCGAGCGACTCGACACGATGCCCCGTTTCGATCTGTCCGCCGAGGGAGCGCAGGTGGTCAGCCAGGGCGTTGGCCAGGTTCTGCGAGCCGCCGCGGGCGACGGGCCACCCCACGTGGTGCGCGCTCAGGGCGAGGATGACGCCGACGGCCGCACTCGACGGCGTCTGCAGCGACAGCATCGAGTGGGCGCTGCAGCCCGCGATCAGCGCGCGAGCACGCTCGCCCTCGAAGCGCGAATGGGCAAGGCCGGCCGCTGAGCGCAATGCGGTCAGGCCGAAGCGGGCGAGCACGAGGGGATGCCGCGGCACTCGCAGGGGGCCGAGGATGGCCTCCATCAGCTCATCAGCATGGCCGAGCAACGGCTCGACGAGCCGACGGTAGGCCCTCTCGTCGTCGCCGAGTCCGGACGCCGTGCGAGCAACGGAGCGCTCGAGCAACACCGCCGTGCCGTCGTCGAGCGGGTGTGCCAACGGCACCTCGGGCTGCACAAGCTCAAGCCCGTACTGGTCCAGCGGCAGCGAGCTGAGCAACGGAGAGACCATCGCCAGCGCATGCACGGTGGAGCACGTGTCGTGCACGAAGCCCGGGAGAGTGAGCTGCTCCGAACGGCAGCCGCCACCGAGCGTCTCGGCACCCTCAAGCACCGTGACCGCGCGCCCGGCGCGGGCGAGGGTGATCGCGCCGGCGAGCCCGTTGGGGCCTGCGCCGACGACGACCGCACTGCCTTCTGCACTACCCAACCGATCGCCCTCGGGTCACGAAGCGCTTGGCCGCGCGGCCAGGAGCGCCGAGGGTGTAGATGGACGACCGAATGGCCGAGCTCTGCCACACGTTGCGCCACCGCGACCACTGACGCCGCTTGTCGACGCACACCACCGTGGTCTGCACTTCGGCCTCGTGATCGAAGTGTTGAGCTAGCCGTGTCAGCGTGCGCTGCCAGAACCGATCTTCTTGGCCATGGCCGCCCAGCGTGAGCCCGAGCTCGAAGATCGGGTCGCTCGCGCGCATCAAGACTTGGGCCTGGGCAAGAGTCTGGTCACCGTCCTCGACAGCACTGAATGTGATCCATCCAGCGAACATGTGGCCTTGCGGTGTCATCAACGTAAAGGATTCGGCGTCGGCGTACAGCACCATGACGCCGGTCGACAGCTTCATCTTGCCGGGCAGGGACACGTTCAGCAGGGCCACCTCGCCCGGCTTGATGCCTGTCAACGGGCCGTAGAAGCGGTTGCCCTCCGGCCAGAACTCCGGAAAGCGCTGCTTCCACGTCTCGATGAGCGTGCGGGCCGAGACCGTGGAGGCGGGGAGGCGAACCACGTAAGTCTTCTGCCACATCTTGCCGAAGCCCTGGATCGGCGACGCGAGTCGTCGGCCACCTACATTGATGCCGGCGGCGCCATCGGGAACCGCTGGGAGATCGAGCCGGGTGACGGGGCTGGCCCAGTTACTGTCGGCGTGGTCGTCGTTACTGATGGCCTCACTCATGGCGCTGCTCACGCCTCGGCCGCGGCGACCGCGGCACCCTCGTTGTCGTGGATGGAGACAGCCTCGTCCAGCCGCGTGAGCTCGAAGATCTGTCGGTAGTGCTCAGAGAGCCCGAACGCCAGGACCCGCTGGTGCTGTCGTTGGGCGCGGACGAGCAACATGACCAG
The DNA here is from genome assembly GCA_049583775.1 of Nocardioides sp. Lineage (GTDB taxonomy): Bacteria > Actinomycetota > Actinomycetes > Propionibacteriales > Nocardioidaceae > Nocardioides. The sequence continues at coordinate 625 of JBAUWM010000266.1, read as the reverse complement.
GAGGCCGATGCCGCCGCTGTTCATGTAGTCGAGTCCTTCGAAGTTGAGCACGATCGCGCTGATCTTCTGCTGATTGGCGCGGCCGTAGGCGTCCATCAGGACGTCCTCGCTCTGAGCGGTGATGTCGCCTGCGATGTCGATGACGTGAGCTGTGCCTGAGACTTCGCGCACCGCGAACGTGATGGATGACTGGGTCATGGCTGTTCCTTTCTGCCGTCGTTGATGGCGCGGTCCTCGTCGTCCGCGATGGTCATGAAGTCGGAGAGTCGAGTGATCTCGAAGATCTCCCGGTAGTGATCGGAGAGTCCGAAGGCGCGTACCTCCACCCGCTGTCTGCGGGCTTGTGCCAGGAGGCTCACGATCAAGGCGATCCCGGTGCTGTTGATGAACTCGGTCTGCTCGAAGTTGAGGGCGACTGAGGCGATCGCCGCCTCTCCTTCGAGGCCGACGGCTTCGGCGTAGGCACGGTCGAGCGCATCTCCCGCGGCGCCGTTCACGTCGCCGATCAGGTCGATGACGGCGACGCCCTCGCGCTCCCTCACCGCCACCTGTAGGTCAGTCATCCCGCTCTCCCTTCAGATGGACGATGAGCTCGAGAGTGTGCAGCCCGTCCTCGGTCGTCACC